>NZ_JAYGHC010000011.1:23318-49545 GCF_034932285.1 Cronbergia sp. UHCC 0137 | reverse complement strand
ACGAATTTCCTCAGCTTCAATTAAATCTACCAGTGCAGTTAAAGCTGTTGATGCTTGACCAACAACAAAAATACCTTCTGGATAACGTTTGGCTAAGGTTTCGATTCCCCAAGAAGCACGAGTTCTTTCTTTTTGCGGACGTGTCAAAGCCTCCATACTGCAATAAACTGGGTTAGCAAAGGTGTTTTGAATATCATGGGCAATACCTACCTGCACCATTGGAGCATCTACCACAATAGTGGTACGTGCTGCCAGAGATGCGGCCCCAGCTTGCAGGGCGTGTTCTGAAAAACGTATTAAGGACTTATATTCAAAATCAGATGTGGCGTAGATTACTCGCCGCACTATCTCATACTCTGCTGGTGAAAAGGCATGATTACCAATTTCACTATCAATGATTGCCAAGCTTTGAGCGTCAGTTACGTGCCATTCCATTGCTGTTGAACGTCTCACATATCACTTTTCAGCTTATCAGTTTCAGCGGGTTAAGAGTTAAAATTTGGGAGTTTTCTAAGAATCAGGACTTTTAGGACTTAGCATTGGGAGCAGACCCGCTAAAAATAGGTGTTAGGTAAGCAACCAAAACCCCAATTAAAAAGGCGGAAATATTACGAACTAGGGGCAACCAATCGCTTGTCCGGGTTACAACAGGCCCGATACCAAAGGCAATAAATAAGATTCCCCACAAAGGTGAGAAAATTAAGGCCCATTGCCAAGCGAAAACTTGTTTGCTGTCGCGGGGTTGGGCAGCAAAGCCACAAATTACACCACCAATGGCGGAGGTAATGAGGGTGAGTATCCACTGTTCTCTGGGTAGTCCTGGAACAACGTTGCAACCGCCTTTGAGTAAACAACCTTTAACGGAGTCTAAGGCTTGGAGGATGGCTTGGTCTTCTCCTTGTTCACGGACAAAGTACAAGTTACCAAAACGGGTTTGTAGTTCAATCCAGAATGTGCGGGGTAAAAACTCATAAACTGCGTCACCAACGCTAAAGCTGAGAATATTACCACCGCGTGAATCGGCAACTAGGAGAATACTTTTATCGTCTAAACCCCAATAATTAATTACTGCTCTACCGGGGGTACGATCATACTGGGTCAATACTCGCAATTTCCAGCCAGTATCAGTTTCAAATTGTTCTAGTTCTTGAACAAGTTTGTTTTCTTGGGGGTCAGGTAGGGTTTTAGCTAAATCTACAACTGGGGTAACGGTGGCAGGTAGTAAATCGGGATTTTCATAAGCTAGGGCTGATGGAGAATACGTCGCCCAGATTGACCCAGCAAATAAAAAGATGGTGATGGATACAAAAATTTTTCGCCAAAAACAAAGCTGCATGGACTTTTTTATACAAGTATGAAGGGTAGAAGTGAACAAGTTATTTTAAAAGAGTACAAGAAAAGAGATTCTTCTTTACACTTATTTACTTTACTCTAATTTAATCGATCTGAGCAAACTGTTTTTCTGTCTCATGCAGAGGCGCACCAGAGTAATTAAGAGTGTGGTCTAAATAGATTGATATTGCTGTAAGCTTAAAGGTATATTCCCTGTAGGGCGGTTAAACTGTTTGTATCTGCTGTAGGAATAGGAATATTTGTTCATTTTTAATTTTTAATTTTTAATTGTTTGTTTTGTTCATGGGGATGTAAGGCTGTATTCCGTCTAACAGGTTTTTGGCGGGTGAAGGTTTTCCAGGCTGCTTTTACACCAACTAAGACGCTAATTGTACTAATTTGCACATTCTGAGCTTGTTTTTTGGCAGTCTCTAAGCTTTGATCTACTTGTTTAACGACTTGACTAGCGCTTTTAACGCCTTCACTTACGTCATCAGTTAAATCAGTGATTTCTAAGCTAGTCATGCGGATGGCGTTGAGGGTCGGTGGTAGTTCCCGTGAAAGTGTATCAAAAAGTTTTTCGGCACTACGGGCGGCGCGTGCTAATTCCTGTAAAGCAGGGATGGCCGCTACCAATACAGCAGTCAGACTGGTAGCGACTAAGAGGATAGATAATCCTAGCCAAAATAGAGGTTCAATCACAGTTATGGCATTTATGAGCGTTCTAGGCGCTGGATTAAAGGTTCTGAATTTTCGGCTTTGCTGTTTATGTCAACTATATCTTGCCGTTTTAAGATTTGGCCTTCGCGTTGTGTAGCATCTATGCCGACAGCGATCGCTTCTTGTAATCTCTCTAGGGTTTCGTCCCAGTTGCGTAGGGCACTGCTAGAAAGTCGATCAGCTTGAATTTGCACACTTGTGGACAAATCTTCTGCCAATTCTGGGAGGGCGTTGGCAGATTTTTTCAAAAGTTTACGTGTTTCGCGCCCTGTGCGTGGGGCTGCAAGCAAACCGGCTAAAGCACCGATGGTAGCCCCCAGCATCAAACCGCCAATAAATACTCCAGAACGGTTATTAGACATTTTTTTTATTTTTATGCTTACACCCATTTTAGGTGGGTTTTACTCTATGGCAAGAGTTTTTAAGAAGCAGGGGGCAGAGGGCAGGGGGCAGGGGGAGGGGGCAGGGGAGGCAGGAGTTTTTGCCTAGCTGGAGGATTGATCACTATTTGGCGGATTTAGATTTTATTGGTAAAAAATTGCGCTGCCAGATTTTTTGTAATAGTAACAACAAGTTGATAATTTGCCGGATTTGTAGGATTTGTAGTTTAAGTCTTTGGTGTTTTTCTCGTAAGGTATAGATATTATCTTGAGCTAGGTAGATATTTTCTGGTGCTGTGTGCAGTACGGTATAAGTTGACTGTTCGTAAGCTGTTAATTTATCGGCTAGGTTTGTCAACATTTGTTTAATTAGCCATACTCGCCAAGCTAGATAAATTAGTAACAGTGAGAGGAGGAGGTTGGTTAGAACAACTAGAATTACCATTTTTTATAGTATTTTTTATAGGCTAACAGATAAATATTGTGAAGAGTTTAAAATATGGGAGGCGATCGCTCTACAATAAATTGTAAATAATTCAGATATTGAGTTGATTAAACAGAAATTATCTCACAAATTTTGTCACACCATGATACTATAGAAAATTGAGCGATCGCCCCAGCACTCTGTAGGAATCGCTATTTGGTGTTATTGATATCTAATTATCATTCTTCAATGAGCTACTCTGAAAGTTTCCGTCCCCTTGCGGGGAATTGGTTGTGAAAAACTTATTGTAGCTATGACTCCAGCTTTTTATCCCACATTCCGCACTTCATTGTGTATTACAAGTACGAGTGTAATAAGCAACAGGAGTATTTTAAATATAAATACATAGTCATTTTCGGAACAAATATAGGCAATAATATAAAAATTGGCAACAAATTGAAATTAATAAGGTATTGAGAATAAATGCTTCATCAATAGATGCAATTTTTGATTACCTCATTATATGACTAACATTAGTCGTGGCGATCGCAACTTCTGCAACATTTAAAGTTACAGTTTGAGCAACTAAAATTATATCTCCATCAATTTTCTTTAAGCAAATCGGTGGTAGAACTTCTAAAGCTGGTGGTAAGTTATTAGATGGTAGGATATGGGATGAAATGCCAGAAGCTTGGCAAGAACATCAGAAAAAATGGTGTCAATCTCCACGAAAACTATCATTAAAAAAAGAAAATTTGCCGCTTACGGCTTAGGGCTTAGGTGGAAATGTGATTTTTACTGAATCAGAAAATGTATTTTTTTGTCGTTCATTAACAGGTGTTTCTGTAGTATGAAATACAAGTTTATTTAAACTATATTTACAGTTAACAAAAAATCAAGTTTTCTTATTATCTTTGTGATAAAATAAATTTATTTTTATCAACTTACCAAAAATTTTGATAATGGCAAAAAATCTATGACTAATCTCTTACAACAAGCTTATGCTGTCCTCTCACGGCTACCTGAATATGAACAGAATGAAATTGCTCAACTGATTTTCCAAAAATTAGCACAGCGTCAACAACTACGGCACCCAAAAACTATAGATTTTATGCAGTTTGCTGGTATTGGCAGTGCAGAAGAAACTATACTTTTACAAAACCTTGAACATGAAATTGAAGAACAAAGATTACTAGACTTGCAAAGGCAAATTGAACTGTGAAAAAAGCTTTACTAGATACTAATATCCTCTCATATTTTCTGTGAGGTGAAGCACCAAAAGATTTACGATAATAGTCACATTTAGAAATAACCTGTTTTGAGAATAATGAGTAATCAATCATGTAGATTATTAGGCTATGTCTAAAGGCAACCATATTTTTATTGCAGGTCATCTCTATTTATTTTAAACTTGGCGAAACTTAACTAACTCGTAAGTTTCAAAGCAGCAGCTAAAATATCATCATCAGATTCCATCTCATCTAAATTATCTACCTTCATCTGTTCCATAATTTGACGATGAGTGATTTCATATTGAGCATTTACTAAAGTACGTGCTATTTGATAGGTGATTTTTTGCCAATCTTCAGGTGAAGCTATTATCTCTATATGTTGCAATGCTGTATAAGCCTCTGCTGGTAATTTTGGTAAGAAGTTCGAGGCTAAATCAATATTTTGTGCTTGTTTTTGTTCGGCTATTTTAGATAAATCTATCATCACCTCATCGGTTTCTTTATCGGTGTAAGTTAATCTAGTTTCTTCAGACATATAAATTCCTTGTGAATTTTGTGGTATAATAAAGAGTGTATTTTCTCTAAAGTTAGAAATTGCTAAGATTAAATACACCTAACTATATATTCATTAATAAATTATTTTATCAAATTAAATCTTATTTTAAAATGCTCCAACCACAAAATTTAATACGCTTATGTCTTGATCTTAACATCTGGTGTGCGTCTTTGTTGTCGGATAGGAAAGGAAAGCAAAATTCATCCAGTCAAAGTTTAGTTACAATCATCAGGCAAGGCTATTGTGAAATAGGGTTAGTACAGTTAATTATATCTTGGGGTATGATTAACCGTTTACGCTCAGTTCTTGAGGAACAGTTAAGTATTCCTACACCATTAGTTGATTCTTATCTATCTGCAATTATTAGTTATACCCAACTCGGACCAATTTATGCTTCTCCACAATTAACTCTGGGTGGTACTGGTGTGGTTGCTATCCGTGATGAAGAAGATGCTCATGTTCTAGAAACTGCACTCGCAGGTAAGGCTGATGTTTTAGTAACTGTTAATTTTAAAGATTTTATCTCTAATGATACGCGCATTATTCAGCCAGCTAGACACCTGATTTATACTTCACCTAATCATGCTTTTCATATTATACATCCTGATTTGATGATGGAATGGTTACGCCAGCATAATATCCCAGATTTGGATAATTTTAAATAAAAAATATTGGTGAAAAACTAATGGGTGTTGTTGGCTCTAAATGTGAAATTATATCACCAGAACATATATGTGTATCTAGAAAGAAGAAAAAACAACGGGCTATATGGCAATATCGTTTTTGGGAACATTTAATTAGAGATGAAATAGATTTTCAGAATCACGTTGAATATATTCATTATAATCCGGTTAAACATGGTTTAGTGACAGCACCAAAGGATTGGGAATATTCCAGTTTTCATCGTGCTGTGCGTCAAGGTATGTATGACATAATGTGGGGTGCAGGTGAGGAAATTATTTTTGATGATGATATTGCCAACGAGTAGGTTGGGTTGTAGCTTGCTTACCGTAAGGTATGAAATAAAACCCAAGATTAATTGTGTAATACTGATGGGTAGTGTTGTTCCTCAATCCAAACATACATTTATTAATACACTCTATAAACTACGTCGTTTTGTAGTGGGTAGCTTTCCGAAAATGTTCTTTGCGGGGTTGTATTCAATATTCGACACTATTATATCTATTTTATTTACGCACATTTCTGATATAACGGTGTAAAATGTACCTACTTTACTGAAAGAAAAATGAAATTTTTGCATCATTTCCTGATAAAACCTATTTTTGGACTTGGGTTAGGAATTGTTTTTATGCTTCTAGCTCATATGCTAGTAATATTTGTTATTAGACCATTGGCTGGTTGGGTTGAGGGTCTAACAATTAATAATCCATTCAATCCATTTTCAGATACTAGCAACTGATTATTCTTTATTTTGAAAGCAATACCATTAATAATAGTTTTCGGTATACTTAAGTTGATTTGGGATGAAGCTTTAAATCCATTACTTGGTAAAATATTTGGGTATTCACTAAAGATAACCTTTTTTCTTCCTGGTAAATATCTGCACGAATTTGCCAAAAAATTTGGACTTATACCTGTGTTACTAATATCAATGCCTCTGGTATTCTGTCTTTGTTTCTTAAGTACCGTTTTAGATTACCACGCTATAGTATCTAACCTTGAAGTCTCCATAAACATATTCTCTGATCGAACAGTTAAAAATATTAGTGAAATTAATTACACCAGTAACATGATTAGTTGGATGAGAGAAGATTGCGTTTCTAGGAATAACTTCCTTGACTACTGGTGGTATAGTCAAAGAGCATCAATCTTAGGGTTTAGAATTAATGGTTTTTGGCAGTGGATTATTGCCTTACCTGTGAATTTGATTGCTGGTATTTGGTTTTTCTACCAAGCAGTAAATAATACCGGATATGGGTTTCTAGGATCTAAAATTAATTTTGATGATAAAGGAAACTTAATTTACGATACTTCTAGTATTAATGGACAAATACCTACATTTCATGATTTTTTCACTGTTATCCTGAGTTTTTTAATGGCACTTATTGTCATTATCAATGCATGGGGATGGGTAACAGAAGGATCAAGAACTGATTTATCAACAGCAATTAAATTCTCCGATGTTAGAAATATCCCTACTGGGACATTTAACTATGGTGGAAGCACTACCTGGGCAACAATTCGTAGAGATGTAGACTCTGTAATTCAGAACTATATTCCTCAATATAGGCTGAACTATGTCAACCCTCCTAATATATCTATTAATAACACTCCTGGTTCAGCCACAGGTATTCGTATGTTAATAGATGGAAAGCTGAATTTTTCTCAATCTTCTCGACCTCTTAAACCTGATGAGAAAGAACAAGCAAAAAAGAAAAGACTGACGTTAAAACAAGTTAATATTGGAATGGATGGGATTGTTTTTGCTGTAAATCCAAAACTAAAAATACAAGGTTTAACTATTAATGATTTAAAAAATATTTATTCTGGCAAAATTAATAATTGGAAACAATTAGGTGGACAGAATCTCAAAATTACTCCTTATTCTCGCCGTGCTGAAGATGGAGGCTCTGTTGATTTTATGATCAAAGATGTATTGAAGATTAATAAATTTGGTGAAAATGTCAAATTCGTAGAAGATACCACTAATGGTTTACGAAAGCTTTACTTAGACCGGGGAGGAATTTACTATGCTTCAGCCCCTGAAGTAGTTAATCAATGTCCTATCAAACCATTAAAGATAGGGTTAGAAAAAAACAAACTTATTTCACCTTACAAACTTCCTTTGGTTCCACCAAATGAATGTCCACGTCGTCGCAATGCATTAGACACAGAAGTATTTGTGAGTGGTAAATACCCAATAAAACGTCAACTATTTGTGATTATTAATCAGAATGGCAAATTACAGCAAAAAGCTGGAGAAACCTATGCAAAATTCTTATTAACTGAACAAGGACAAAACCTAATCAGTAAAGCAGGTTTTATCAGACTACCTCGTACCAATTGTTCAAAATAGTAATTCCCGTAGGTTGGGTTGAATGAAATGAAACCCAACATTAAACCTAAGAAGCTTAAAATGGTGGATGACGGCTAAGTAATTCCTCTTCTCCTCGAATTGCTAACATCATAGCACGATTCATTTTCAATGCTTCAATAGTTCCTCTGCCTGTAGCTGTTAATCCTACTACTTTCACACCATCCCAGCAAAAGTTTTCTGACCATACTTGTTGACGAGGATTAAAAATAGATACTTCTTTTTTCGTTCCTGGATCTTTTACTGTTTGTCTAGCAGATTTACGCAGTGAGCATGACACACAAGCAAGAGCTAAATTATCAGATATTGTTGCACCACCAACCACAACCGGAATGATATGATCTATGTGAAATGTTGCAGCTTGTCCAGCTTGAGACAAACAACAATATTCACACCTATCTTTTGCACGCTGGATAACTAATTGACGTAGTGAACTTGGAATTTTACCCATTTATCCCGCCCGCATGATACGCTGAGAACGTAAGGAAAGCAAAGATAAAAATTCCGCCAAATCAACTAATCCCTCAGCTTCATTTCTTTCTGCTAAAGTCAACTCTTCACCAGCATCTTGACGATCTAATAAAAATTGTAACCGCGCTTGCACAGCTTCAGGAAGTTGAAAATAAGTCAAACTAACGGGTATCTCAATTACTTCATTCATATAATATTTCTCTAGAGATGTGATCTATTGTATGAAAATATGACTATAAAATCTGATCGATATAGCGATGCCTTCTCTGCGAGACGCTTCGCGAACAGCGAGGAAAGCGATCGCTCACCGCACCCTACAATCATACCATCTCCTATAATTGATCGGATAACCTGCACACCTACATTTAGGCATGAAACTGTGACTGAACCTGGACAATACAAGGATACCGTCAACTTACCCAAGACTAACTTCGATATGCGGGCTAACGCAATTAAGCGTGAACCCGAAATCCAACAATTCTGGGCTGAAAATAACATTTATTCTGAACTCTCAGAAAACAACCCTGGCGAATTATTTATACTGCACGATGGACCACCTTACGCTAACGGCTCATTGCATATTGGTCATGCTTTAAATAAGATTCTCAAAGATATTATTAACCGTTACCAATTGCTACAAGGTTGTAAAGTTCGCTACGTTCCTGGCTGGGATTGTCACGGATTGCCAATTGAGTTGAAGGTTCTGCAAAATATGAAACAGGCAGAACGGCAAAGTCTCACTCCTTTGCAATTGCGTCAAAAGGCTCAGGAGTTCGCACGCAAAACGGTTGATGAACAACGGGAAAGCTTTAAACGCTACGGTGTTTGGGGTGATTGGGATCATCCTTATTTAACTCTTAACCCAGAATACGAAGCCGCGCAAATTGGCGTTTTTGGGGAAATGTTCCTCAAGGGTTACATCTATCGCGGTTTGAAGCCGGTTCACTGGAGTCCTAGTTCTAAAACGGCTTTGGCTGAAGCGGAGTTAGAATATCCTGAAGGACACGTTTCTCGCAGCATTTACGCAGCTTTTCCCGTGAAAAAGGTTTCGGAAGAGTTGAAGGCTAGTTTGGATGTGTTCTTGCCTGATTTGGGCGTGGCTGTGTGGACTACTACCCCTTGGACTATTCCGGGTAATTTGGCTGTGGCTGTGAATGGTGCTTTGGAATATGCGGTGGTGGAGGTCTCACGCAGAGACGCAGAGGCGCAAAGAGGATGCAAGTATCTGATTGTGGCGGCTGAGTTGGTGGAAGCTTTGGCTGCTAAGTTGGATGTGGAGTTGACTGTTAAGGTGCGTTTTTCTGGGAAGGATTTGGAACACACTACTTACTGTCATCCTCTGTTTGAGCGGGAAAGTCCGGTGGTTGTTGGTGGTGATTATATCACTACTGAGTCGGGGACTGGGTTGGTTCATACTGCTCCTGGTCATGGTCAGGAGGACTATATTGTTGGTCAGCGTTACGGTTTGCCGATTCTTGCTCCTGTTGATGATGGTGGGAATTTTACGGATGAGGCTGGTAAGTTTTCTGGCTTGAATGTTTTGGGTGATGGTAATCAAGCGATTATAGATGCGTTGATGGAAGCGGGTTCTCTGTTGAAGGAGGAAGCTTATCCTCACAAGTATCCTTATGATTGGAGAACGAAAAAACCAACGATTTTCCGCGCTACTGAACAATGGTTCGCTTCTGTGGCTGGTTTTCGGGAGGAGGCTTTAAAGGCTATTTCATCGGTACGTTGGATTCCGGCACAAGGTGAAAACCGCATTACTCCGATGGTAGCAGAACGTTCTGATTGGTGCATTTCTCGTCAACGGACTTGGGGTGTTCCTATTCCGGTGTTTTATGATGAAGCGACTGGGGAAGTTTTGCTGAATGCGGACACTATTAACCACGTTCAAGCTATCTTTGCAGAGAAAGGATCTGATGCTTGGTGGGAGTTGTCTGTTGCTGAGTTGTTACCGGAAGCATACCACAATAATGGCAAGACTTACCGCAGAGGTACAGACACGATGGATGTTTGGTTTGATTCTGGTTCTTCTTGGGCGGCTGTGGCGAAGCAAAGACCGGAGTTATGTTATCCTGTTGATATGTATTTGGAAGGTTCTGACCAACATCGCGGTTGGTTTCAGTCTAGTTTGTTAACGAGTGTCGCGGTTAATGGCTTTGCACCTTACAAAACTGTTTTAACTCACGGTTTCGTCTTGGATGAACAAGGACGGAAAATGAGTAAGTCGGTGGGGAATGTGGTTGATCCTCAGTTGATGATTCAAGGTGGGAAAGATCAGAAAAAAGAACCTGCTTATGGTGCTGATGTTTTGCGGTTGTGGGTTTCTTCGGTAGATTATTCTGGTGATGTGCGTTTGGGTGGTAACATTATCAAGCAATTAGCTGATGTACGGAATAAGATTCGCAATACTGCACGGTTTTTGTTGGGTAGTTTGCATGATTTTGACCCAGAAAAGGATGCTGTGGCTTTTGCAGATTTACCGGATTTAGATAAGTATATGCTGCACCGCATTCGTGAGGTGTTTAATGAGGTGACGGAGGCTTTTGATAGTTTCCAATTTTTCCGCTTTTTCCAAACGGTGCAGAATTTCTGTGTTGTGGATTTGTCGAATTTCTATTTAGATGTTGCGAAGGATAGACTGTATATCAGTTCTAGTGATGCTTTCCGTCGTCGTAGTTGTCAAACTGTGTTACAGATTGCTTTGGAGAATTTAGCAAGAGCGATCGCTCCTGTTTTATGTCATACTGCTGAGGATATCTGGCAATTTATCCCCTACACAACTCCCTATAAATCAGTGTTTCAAGCTGGTTGGGTGCAGGTAGATGATGAATGGGAAGATGAAGATTTAGGGGAATTTTGGGATACTCTGCGTTCACTCCGCAACGATGTTAATAAGGTGTTGGAACAAGCGCGGACAGAAAAAATGATTGGTTCTTCTTTAGAAGCCAAAGTTTTACTAAATATTCCCCATAAACAATTGCGGGAAGCTATCAAAGGTTTCAATCCTGTGCAGGGTAATGGTATTGATGAACTGAGATATTTATTGCTGACTTCCCAGGTAGAAATTTTAGATTCTACTACAACAATGTCAGATTTGAAATATACAGCAACCACAGAAGACTGGACTATAGCCATAGTAAATGCAGATGGTGAAAAGTGCGATCGCTGTTGGAACTATTCTACCCATGTTGGGGAATCAGCAGAACACCCCATGCTGTGTGAAAGATGTATTCCCGCATTAGCTGGAGAATTTTAATATCATATAATGTAGGGGTTTAGCACTGCTAAACCCTTACAAAATCAAGATCAACGCAAAGTATTTATCAACCCTCATTTCTCTGTGTCCTCTGTGTCTCTGTGGTTCGTTCCCATAATTCTAAAAATGCCTCCAGATATCATCATGACTGATGATCAATTTTTTCATTTCTGTCAATTAAACAGTGATTTAAGAATTGAACGTAACCAATTTGGAGATTTATTAATTATGTCTCCTACAGATTCAGAAACAGGTGGACGCAATTTTAATTTAATTGGTGAATTAGGTATTTGGACAAAGCAAGATTCTACAGGTCTAGGTTTTGGATCTAGTGGTGGTTTTACCTTACCTAATGGTGCAGTACGTTCTCCTGATGCAGCATGGATAAAAAAAGCTAGATGGGAAGCAGTACCAGTAGAACAAAGAAAGAAATTTGCACCTATTTCTCCTGATTTTGTGGTGGAATTACGTTCAGAAACTGATAGTTTAAAAATATTACAAGAAAAGATGCAAGAGTATATTGAAAACGGCGTTAAATTAGGTTGGTTACTAGATAGAAAACAACGAAAAGTATTTATTTATCGTCCTGACCAACTTGTGGAAGAATTAGATAATCCAAAAACATTAAATGGTGAGAATATTTTACCGGGATTTGTTTTAGATTTGAGAGAAATTTGGTAGTAGATATTAATTAGATGGAATTGAAAATCATATCAAACAATAGATACCTTTGATTTAACCCTGAATTGTTTGTACAAATTCTTGATATTCGGCTGAAGTTAAACCATTCTGCAATATAGCCAAAACCTGTTGCATATTTCCTGTAACTAAGGCAGATACATCTAACCATAAACCAGGAAAAACTTGACTTTTAATTATGCCTTCTTCATTTGGTGAAAGTATTAGATATTCACCATCCTGCAAACTAAACCAACTGACAGTTTTTTCAAATACCTGCCAAACAAGATATTCTTTAATTCCATTACGACGGTAAGCGCGTTTTTTATCATACAAATCTTTTGTAGCACTGCTGGCTGCCACTTCTGCCACTAATTCTGGCGCACCTTCTACATAACCATCTGCACTTAAATGAGACTTTCCACCACAGGCCGTATCTATTAATAATATAGCATCCGGCTGAGGTTCGTTATCTAAATCTAGTCGCACAGTTGCATTATCACCCAGTCTAACACCGGGGGTACACACTTTATAATTGCCCAGCCAAATCATCAAATTAGCATGGGGTTCAGCATGAGGTTCAAAGCGCAGAGGTGATGCCACGTAAACGACTCCTTCAATTAATTCGGCTTTTTTAAGATTTGGCATGGCTTTGTAGCGACGCTCAAATTCAAGACGATTTAAGCGATCGCCACTTTCTAAAGGCGGAATAAAGGAGTAGTTGCTAGTATTATGATATTCTGGGGAAGTTTTAACCATTGGCCGCCCTTGGGTGAGGTGGGTTAATTCATTCTATCAAATACAGAAGGATTAATTTATCAAAAAGAATACAGGAGTCAGGAGTCAGAAATCAGAATGAATTATGTACGACGGGCGGATGTATAATTGGGTTTAAGACCCCCACAAAATCTATGATTTAGTGGTCAATAAGAAAGTGGTGAGTATGAATCCCCCACTAATTTATTCTGACTCCTGGCTACTGACTCCTGACTCCTTCTTCATTTTTCACACCGTCACTGGTAAATCTACACTATAGAGTTTTTTGCCTTCTAAATTGTGCAAAGTAACGGTTAAAACTTCCGTTGTCCCGTCAATTTTCACAGTTCCGAAAAACTGCAAACCAGAACTTGGTGGTTGATTGATTTTTACCTCTGAGGAAGCAGTCTGAAACTTAACTTGGGGTCCAAAAGTATTATCGAGAGGATTCGGCCCAAAATTTGACGAATTGAGTGGTCCTGCCACAAATTCCCAAAAAGGTTCAAAGTCTGTAAATTGTGCCTTAGCTGGATCATAATAGTGGGCAGCAGCATAATGTACATCGGCAGTTAACCAAACAACGTTGCGGATATTATTCAGTTTGATAAACTTCAATAAATCGGCTAATTCTAGTTCTCTACCTAATGCTACACCATCGCCGTTAGCAAAATTTTCAAAGTCGGTTTTACCATCACGCACTACTAAACCAATCGGCATATCACTAGCAATTACTTTCCAAGTGGCTTGGCAATTGAGTAATTTTTTCTTTAACCATCTTATTTGTGAATTGCCTAAAAATGCTGTTTCTGGACTTTGTACTGTTTGGTTATTAGGAGAATTTGCCCCCCGATAACTGCGTTCATCTAACATGAATATTTCTAACATCTGACCATAATCAAATGAACGGTAAATACGTTTCTGATTTTTGGGGTCAATGTTAATAGGAGTATATTCTAAAAATGCTTGTCTTCCTCTTGATGCCAATAAGGAAACATCTTTTACTTTGTACCGATTATCATCTAATATTTCCCCCGGATACCAGTTATTTGTAACTTCGTGATCATCCCATTGTACTAATTGGGGTATTTCGGCATTAAAACGACGGATATTTTCATCTAACAAATTATAAATATAGTTACCGCGAAATTCGTTTAGGGTTTCTGCAACTTTGGATTTTTCTGGGGTGGTGATGTTTTTCCAAATACTACCATCATCTAATTTTACTTCTGATTTAATTGGATTATCTGCATAGATAGTATCACCAGAATGAATGAAAAAATCGGGTTTCAATTTGCGAATGGATTCATAAATTTTCATTCCCCCCCATTCTGGATTTATTCCCCAACCTTGACCAGCGGTATCTCCTGACCAAGCGAAAAATATATCCTTTCCTCTTCCTTGGGGTGCTGTTTTTAAATGACCAGTTACGGGGGGACTGTAGATATTAGTATCAATTACATCTTGAAAGGTGACACGGTAGAAGATATCTTCCCCTGGTGGTAAATCAGTCAAGTTTATTCTACTGGTGAAGTCGGTATTTGCGGAGGCTATTTTGCCAATGATTTGGTTAGTATTGCGGAAAGATTCGTCTGTACCGTACTCTACAATCATTCTAGCAGAGCGATCGCTCCGGCTCCAAATTACGGCACTACTGCCACTAACATCACCACTAGCTACACCATAGGGTATTCCTGGACGATTTTTATCTGTTGTAATCATGGCAGATGCCTGTGCTAAACCTGATTTCATACACAGATTAGCAGCTACGATACTACCTCCAGTCATACCTATTTGTAACAAAAATTGCCGACGCTTCATCCCTGGTGATTTATTTGGCTTCATAAGTTTAAAACTTCAACAGTAAACACATAGTTTTTAAGATGTTTTTGCCATCTTTCTTTAGATTGATTTTATAACATAAATGATCAATTCGTTTAAAATAGGGGCAAAATAAATTATAATTTGTCAGAATCAAGATACCCAGGATTAAAAGATTTACAGGATTTTTATTTGATGGTTAATGTCTGTTGTCTATGTATTTACTCTTACATCTTTCTTTAGAAATATTTACTCTTCTCCATACTAATCATCAACAAATAATCAAACAATCACATCCTGTACATCCTCAAATCCTGGATATCCTGATTCAGACAAAACCAACCATTAACTAATTATAAATAATTCTTTCTTTATCTATAAAAATGTTATTACCTAACAATGAAAACCAACGCTTAAAAGCACTAGATGAATATCAGATTATAAATACAGAATCCGAAGAAACTTTTGATGAATTATCCCAATTAGCGGCTGATTTTTGTGATAGCCCAATGGCTGCAATTAGTCTGGTTGAAACTAATAGAGAATGGTTTAAATCAAAAATCGGTTTTATTGACTCAGAAATTCCCCGTGATTTGGCTTTTGGTAATTATACAATCCAGCAAAATCAATTATTGATTGTTCCAGACGCATTGGAAGATCAACGATTTATTTCTAGTCCTCTAGTGATTTCAGATCCCTATTGTCGATTTTATGCCGGTATTCCGCTAATTAATTCTAGTGGTTTTGCTTTAGGCTGTTTGTGTGTGATGGATTTTGTTCCTAGAAACTTAGATATTAAAGAACAAAAAGCCTTAAATAATTTAGCAAAACAAGTAATTAGATATTTAGATTTACATCGTCAAAAAGTGATTCAGGATAGCGATATGAGGTTAAAAACTCTATTCGCTCATCATTCTAATCCTCTCTGGATTTATGATTCCGAAACTCTGCAATTTTTAGATGTTAATGAAGCGGCTGTTATCCATTATGGGTACTCGCGGGAAGAGTTTTTGCAAATGCAAATTACTGATATTCGTCCATCTACAGAAATACCTGCTTTAATGAAATATCTAGCTACGAAAGAAACAGGTCTAACCTTTGCCGGACAATGGCAACATCGACACAAAAATGGGCATTTAATTGATGTGGAAATTGTCGCTCACACAATAGATTATCACGGGCATAAAGCAGAAGTATTATCTATTCAAGACATTACACGATATAAAACCATAGAACGAAAATTCCAGGAAAGTGAAGCTAGATTTGTGACGATTACTCACGCTATTCCTATTCCTCTAATGATTTTACGTGTATATGATGGAGTGATTTTATATGCTAATCCAGAGTTTATGCAAACCTTTAGGTTTACCCAAGACGATTTATTAAATAAACCAATTTCTGATTTATGCAATGAAGTTGTTGAATTTAAAAAACTATTAGAAACGCTTTCTCAAACAGGTTATCTCCATAATTATGAACTCCAGCTTAAAAGAGCAGATGGTGAGAATTTATGGGCTATTGCTTCACTTCAGTATTTAAGCCTTAACAACGAATTGGTAATATTAACAGTATTTTATGATATCACAGCGCGGAAAAATGCTGAATCAAAACTGCAACAAGAAAAGGCATTTTTACAATCTATATTTGAAGAAATGCCATTAATGATTGCTATTAACACTCTTGAAGGTAAAATTCAGTGGGTGAACAAGAATTTAGAACAGACTCTAGGTTGGAATTTAAAAGATTTTCAAACTTTTGATGTTTTAGCAGAATTATATCCTGAACCAGAATATTATCAATATGTGATAGATTATATTCAATCTGCCCAACCAATCTGGAAAGACTTAAAAACTCAATTGCGTGATGGTCGCATATTGGATACTTCTTGGACTAATATTCAGCTACCAAATGGACAAATTGTAGGGATTGGACAAGATATCACCCAACGCAAACAAGTAGAAAGGGTATTCAAAATTCAAGCAGAACGGGAACAATTAATGCGAACGGTTGCTGAACGGATTCGTGAATCTTTGAATCTGCAAGACATTCTTAATGCAACTGTTAAAGAAATACGGGATTTACTTGAGGTTGATCGAGTTGTAGTTTATCAATTTTCAGCCGATATGAGTGGTACAATAGTGGCTGAATCTGTAATATCTGGCTGTATAGTTTCTTTGGGAGTGCAAATTGAAGATACCTGTTTTAAAACGACTGGAGGAGAAAATAATTATCAAGGACGCA
This sequence comes from Cronbergia sp. UHCC 0137, assembly GCF_034932285.1. Classification (NCBI taxonomy): domain Bacteria; kingdom Bacillati; phylum Cyanobacteriota; class Cyanophyceae; order Nostocales; family Nostocaceae; genus Cronbergia; species Cronbergia sp. UHCC 0137. The sequence continues at coordinate 32,620 of NZ_JAYGHC010000011.1, read as the reverse complement.
AAAGGGCGATCGCTAATATTTATAAAGCTCAACTCACCGATTGTCATCTGCATCTCTTAGAACAATTTGGCGTAAAAGCTAACTTAGTAGTTCCCATTGTCCTCGAAGTTAGTGAAGGAAATCCAAATTCCCGTCTTTGGGGTTTATTGATTGCACACCAATGTTCTGATTTCCGTGAATGGGAAGAAAGCCAGTTAGACTTACTCGACCAGCTAACAGTACCAATAGCGATCGCTATCCAACAATCTAGCATATTTCAACAAGCCCAAAACGAATTGATCCAACGAGAACAGGCAGAAATTAAGCTAAGAAGCGCCTTGGCAGAAAAAGAAGTCCTGTTAAAAGAAGTTCATCATCGGGTTAAAAATAACTTGCAAATCGTCTCCAGTCTCTTACAACTCCAATCTCAAACCCTCCAAGATCCACAAATCATCAAAGTTCTGAGAGAAAGTCAAAATCGCATTGAATCCATATCCCTGATTCACAAAAATTTATACACCAACCCCAATATTGGCCAAATTAATGTTGCCGAATATATCAATAATCTAGCATCAGGCTTACTCATCTCCTATCAAATAGTCCCTGGCAGAATCAGTCTCCAAACCAATATAAACCCAGTTCAATTAGATGTTGATCAAGCTATTCCCTGTGGACTCGTAATTAATGAATTAATCTCTAATGCACTCAAACACGCATTCCCCAATCAACAAACAGGCATAATTAGTATTACATTATGTAATTATAATAAGATGATAGAACTGGAAATCCGAGATAATGGTATTGGTTTAGCCCATGATTTAGATTGGGAAAATACAACTTCTTTAGGACTTTCATTAGTCCATGACTTAGTTACAGAACAACTCGAAGGTAACATTACCATAGAGCGTAATCAAGGAACTATCTTCAAAATTCAGTTTCCCCAGTTAACTTTGCACCAATAAACAATGGAATCAGCTAAAATCTTAGTAGTTGAGGATGAAATAATTGTCGCTAGGACGATTGCTAGTCAACTTACTCAACTAGGTTACAACGTCACGGGTACAGCTTCTTCTGGCAAATCTGCTATTGCCAAAGCATTAGCAACTCAGCCAGAATTAGTATTAATGGACATTATTCTCAAAGGTGATATAGACGGAATTACTACGGCCGGTTGTATTCGTGAACAATTAGATATACCAATAATTTATCTCACTGCCTATGGTGATGATCATACTCTAGAACGAGCCAAAATTACCCAACCTTTTGGTTATGTTGTTAAACCATTTACCATCAAAGACTTACGCATAGCAATTGAAATAGGTTTATTGCAACACAAACTAGAACAAGAAATGCGGCAAAAAAGAGACCAATTAGCCACCCTGTTAAATTGCATGAGTGATGCCGTAATTGCCACAAATGAGCAGGGATTTGTCACATTTATTAATCCTGCTGCTGAAAAATTAACAGGTTGGCAACAAGAAGAAGCACTGGGAAATAATGCAGCAACAATTTTGAATACTATCAATGAAATCACAGAAGAATCAATAGAAAATCCCGTTGCCAAGGTGTTACGAGAAAAACAAGTTGTTTATTTAGACGAATTTACCGCGTTAATTACTAAAGATGGCAGAAGAGTACCAATTGGTGACAGTGCTTCCCCACTTAAAGGGCAAGTTAATAATATTAATGGTGCAGTGGTAGTATTTTGGGATCTTAGTGAAAGACGAGAAAAAGAATATCTGGAACAAGCTTTACAAAAAGAACAAGAACTCAACCATCTTAAATCCTTGTTTATCTCTACTGTCTCCCATGAATTTCGCAATCCTTTGACCGTAATTCAAACATCGGTAGAACTTATACATCTCAAAGGCAATAAGTTAACAGAAACTAAAAAAAATTCTTATCTAACACGAATTTATAATGCCGTCCAGCACATGGAAAAACTCATGGAAGATATCCTATTTATGGGTCGTTCTGAAGCCGGAAAACTGAGTTTTAATCCAGTTGCAATTGATTTAAAAGAGTTTTGTCTGGATTTAGTTGAAGAATTTTCCCTTATTAATAAAAATTCATCGGAAATTATTTTTAATTGTGACAGCAATGCTTCAAATGCCGTCATGGATGAAAAACTTTTACATTTTTCATTGAGTAATTTAATCTCTAATGCAATTAAATATTCTGCCCCAGGTAGCAAAATATATCTTGATTTAATCTGTGATTTAGATATAGCAACTTTCAAGATCCAAGATCCAGGAATTGGTATTCCCGAAACAGAACAAGTCCGAATTTTTGAATCATTCTATCGTGCATCAAATGTTGACTCGATTCATGGCAATGGACTAGGTTTAGTCATTGTTAAAAAATGCGTTGAAGCCCAAAAAGGACAAATTACTGTTAACAGTCAAGTTGGTGTAGGTACTACATTTACGGTCACTTTACCAATGAATTTAGCAACTCATCAATAATAAGGGACTCTTAATCTTAGATTTCTCACAAGAAATATAATCAGGAGTTAATACTGCTCGGTTAAACAAATTTGTGAGCCGAAAACCCCTGTAGAGACGTTCCATGGAACGTCTCTACACTCCTTAACCAAGAAGTATTGAATCAGGAGTTAATACTTATCGGTTAAGAGTTCTTGTAGTTAAGCGACAGTGCAACCCAACAAAAGCCCGTAAATGTTGGCTTTAAACTCAAATTATAATTAAATTTTGGCAATTCTTTGAGGAATGACAATATAACCAGTAGAAATATCTCCTAAAACTAAATTACGTTCTTCACCCCAAAACCACCAATAAGCAGCGACATAAGCGCAAATTATGCTATCTAGTTTATCTTCCGTTTCTTTAAGTGCTGTACCTTTCGTAGGAATTTCAGTAATTATCTGACTGGATAAGTTTAGAGGAGGAGATAAACAGGGAAGGAGATTTAAAATATATTGATAGAGTTTGATTAATTCTAAACGACGTTCACTAAGTCGTCCTTTTTTGTATTTAAGAATGATTTCTAAGTTAAATAAATTAACTATTGCTGGGTGAGGAAAGACTTCAATTTGATATCTGCCCAGTTTTTGCGGTTCAATAGTTGGTGCATGAATAAAACCACGATATTCTAACTCTAAACCAAAATTAATCGTCCGTTCTGCAAAAGCCAAATTTTGATTAGCAGGATAACAACCAGCGTGATATTTGCCAAAGTATTTGTGACTGAGTTTATCTGCTAAACGACTCCCTACCGCATTGGGGATCAAAGTTGGTGCGTCAACAGCAATGATAGCTGCTTCCCCTATTTCTACAGTTTTTTCAATCCAACCAAGGATATCTGCAATAGTTTCTAAACGATTTAAATCCAATAATTCCAGTTGTCCGTCTCTTAACTCTAAGCAACACAGACCGCTTGGTTGTGATTTCCAACCGAAATCAATACCGAGAAACTTCATGATTATCAGCCCAAATATCCTTGATTATAGCTATAAATAACTAGCGACTTGAGTTAGTAGAAGCTTCTGATGACTTAACAATCTGTTTTTGGTATTCTTCCTCAGTCATCAACTCTTCAGTGCTTTCTACTCGATCTAAAAATACTAAACCATCAAGATGATCATATTCATGTTGAAAAATTCGAGCTACGAAATTAGTTAATTCTTGTTTTTGTTGTCTACCACTACTATCAGCATATTCTACTTCTACCCTCTGATATCTAGGAACTAAACCCCTAATTCCAGGCACACTTAAACAACCTTCCCAATCTTTGACAATCTCTGTAGAATGACCAATAATTTCGGGATTAATCATTGCGATCGCTTGCATTTCTGGAGCATCTGGATATCGAGGATTAGGACGAGAAGCAACAATAAATAAACGTAATGATTCGGCTATTTGTGGTGCAGCAATTCCCACTCCATTCGACTTATTAACAGTCGTCATTAAGTCATTAATCAGTTTTTGAATCTGCTGATCTTGAATATTCTCAACTCTAGCAGCTTTTCGACGTAATAAAGGATTTCCTAATTGAATAATTGGTGATAATTCAGTCATGGTAAAAAATCTCAATAATCTTAATTATATTATAACCGACTGTTTTTAACTTAGCTTTTGAATATTTTTTTTAAGATAATGTTTTGTAGATTTATCTACATAAATTTCTTGATAATTTTTTTCTATATAAGGTTTAATTAAATCAAAAATACTAGGGAATCTATTAATCAAAATTTGTTCTGGCTTATATTTTTCTAAAACCTTGAATAAAAATTCTGAGTCAATGCTTCCAGAATTTAGCCTTTTCCTAGAGATTACGGTTATTTCAGGTGGTATATTAATTTGACTATAAAAACCATACATTCCCATATCAGTAAATAACCATTGACTTTGATTTTTATAGGTTAAGATTCTTTCTAAATTAATAAATCTAGCTGGGGATTTTTGCACAAAGTTATGATTTTCCCATTGAATTATACCTAGTTTTATGGGAATTACAAATAAAGTAAAAATAACGGTAAAAATAGCGAATTTGGAAAATTGAGCTTGTTTAAGTTTAAGAATATTAATAGGATGATTAATTTGACGAATTTTCTCTAAAATCACTTTGATTCCATAAGCAGCTAACCAAACTAAAGGTAGAGAAATTAAAATCATATAGTGATACCAAAGGGGTTTATGATTTAAAAAAACAAAGGTGAGAATTATTAACCAAAATAAAGGAATTTTGTAAGTATTATCAGTTTTAATATTTTGGTATTTTACTCCTAATAAACTCAAGAGCAAATAATCAAAATTTTGTAAATAGATATAAATTACATTTTTAAAACTATTTTCATTAGAAAAAGTATCTTTTAAGTTCGGGGAAAAATGAAAAAATAGTATTTTTTCTAAGTCTAGAGATTGAGTCATTAAACCAATCGTCATAAATACTATACTTAAAGATAATAACCAGATGACAATGGGTAAGGTCAGAATATTAAACAGGTTAACCTTGACAGGTTTTTTTGGTGATAGTTGATCATAACTGGTAAATAAGTAAAGTAGAATTACTGGAATCAGAAATAGCATGATCATTTTTATCTGCAAGGATAAGGCTAAGGTTATGCCTGAAAGTATGATTAAATATAGTCGTAAATTCCTAGTATATAAAATTAAGAAGTAAACAGATAACATTCCTAAACTTAATGAAGGAATACCTTGCATAACTGAAACACTTAAACGTAAAAAATTGATGGAAATAATTAATAAAATAATGCTAACAATAGCGGTAATTCTTCCTAAAGATAAACGTAAAATTTGACTAAAGCACCAAATCAATAAAGTTGCAAACAATAATGTTAATATTCTTGCATTGATAATAGAATAACCAAATAAATCTAGATATTTGAAGATGACAATTGAAAAAAAAGGTGGATGATCTGACCAAAATTGAGAAATATTATTAATATTTTCTTGATTATATAAATTAGCTTTTGCAAGTTCAATTCCTTCATCTGTATCAAACTCAAATACTTGATCAATTGGCATTAAGATCAGAGTAAATATTATAAAAGTAAGGGGAATAATTATATTAAAGAGGTAGAAATCTTGATTTATTTTCTGGAATAGTCTTTGAATTAAGTTCATGTTTAGGTAGTATGTCTAAATAATAATTAGGGCTTGCTGAAAAAGTGTGAGGTTAAAGGATGTTTGAAAAGTATCAGAATTAATCGAGATCCTCCCACTTTTAGTTAGATGAAATAAGGTGCGTCAGAAACTTAAAATATTCTGTCTGACGCACCCTACAGACTACAAAATATCTGAAAAATTAATAATTAGCAATTAACCTTCCCTCGTGATAGGTAAAGATGCTGGAATTACCACTAACCGAGTAATTTTCCCCCGGCGATCAACTTGGATTTGCAGGGGAGTACCAATTTTACTACTTTCAACTATTTTTTGTACCTCCTCTACCTTAGTAACAGATTGATTATTAATACTTATAATCACATCCCCTGGTCTGAGTCCACTATTTGCGGCTGGTGAATCTGGAACAATATCAACTAATAAAATTCCTCGTTCTGCCACTAAATTTGCCCGATCGCCAAATCTACTAATAATTCTTTCCTTAATTTCTGGTGTGAGCGTCACCATTTGAATACCCAAATATGGATGATCTGCACGACCTTGAGTAATTAATTGTTGGGATATTTTCTGCACTGTATTAATAGGAATCGCAAACCCTAAGCCTTGAGCGCCTTGAATAATTGCGGTGTTCATCCCGATTACCTCACCACGGGCATTCAATAGTGGTCCACCAGAATTACCAGGATTAATCGCGGCATCTGTTTGTAAATAGTCTACACGCTTATCACTAGCCCCAATATCACTACTAGAGCGATCTGTGGCGCTAATAATGCCAGCAGTCACAGTATTATTTAATCCCAAAGGATTACCAATAGCAATAACTGCCTCTCCTGGCTGTAAAGCACTGGAATTACCTAAAGCTAGAGTTGGTAAATTATTAGCATCAATTTTAATGACTGCCACATCTGTTACTGGATCTTCTCCTAAAACTTCACCATTAAAAGTCCTACCATCTTTAAGGGTAACTGTAACTTTATCAGCACCATCAACTACGTGAGAATTAGTCAAAATTTGCCCAGAGGAGTTAATAATAAATCCAGAACCACTCCCCCGTTCTACTCGTTGTCTGGGTTGGACTTGTCCACCATAGCGATCGCCAAAAAATCGGCGGAAAAATGGATCGGAAAATTGACTTGGTGCTTGTGTGGTCACGGTTCTAGCAGAATCAATTCGCACAACTGCACCCCCCGCTTTTTGAACCACTTTTACCACAAAGTTAGGATCATCAGTAGATGAAAGAATTGCTGGAGGTATTAATCCACTGGTCGGAGCGGTGTTTCCTGGCGATCGCAGGTCATTTTTGATGTTTAAACCAGAGCATCCTCCCAAAACCACTCCTACCAAACCACATAATAACATCCCCCTGATTTTCCATAAAGGGAGTAAAACCTTGGTATCAATATTTTTACCTGTTAGGTCACGATTATTTATCTTCATCTGTACTTGTTTCTCCGTGTGGGTCAGTGAATGGTAAAATAGTGGCTGCTTGCTATATACAAAAATAACTACAGCATCAAGTTAAATTATGGCTTGCTCAAAAGCTGTTCTCTATTTAATTGCTAATTTTGGCAATTAGCCGTAATGGTAATGGAAATTCCCATAGACGATCTGTGGACTCAGGTACTAAAGCGATTACAGCTAGACCTATCCCGTCCCACCTTTGAAACTTGGATCAAAACCGCTAACGCCGTACAACTAGAAAATAGTTGTCTGGTAATCTCTACTCCTAACCCTTTTGCTAAAAATTGGCTGCAAAAGTATTACATCACTACTATTGCTAATGTGGTGCAAGATATAGTGGGTTATCCCGTAGAAATTTACATTACTGTTGCTCAAAGTGATGGAGTTTCTCATTTGGGTGAACAAGAGGTGAATTGGCAATTACCCGCCGTTAATCCTATTTCCCAAAATGCGGGCTTAAATCAACGAAAAACCAAGGAATTAAACCCTAAGTACGTGTTTTCTCGGTTTGTGGTCGGTGCTAATAACCGCATGGCTCATGCTGCTTCCTTAGCAGTTGCAGAATCCCCAGGAAAGGAATTTAATCCCTTGTTTTTATGCGGGGGTGTGGGTTTAGGTAAAACTCACTTAATGCAAGCTATTGGTAATTATCGTTGGGAAATTTATCCTGATTCTAAGATATTTTATGTTTCAACTGAGCAATTTACAAATGATTTAATTACAGCTATTCGCAAAGATAGTATGCAAAGTTTCCGGGAGCATTACCGGGCGGCTGATGTATTGTTAGTTGATGATATTCAATTTCTGGAAGGGAAGGAATACACCCAAGAGGAATTTTTCCATACTTTTAATACTTTACATGAATCTGGTAAGCAGGTTGTAATTGCTTCTGACCGCCCCCCTAACCAAATCCCCCGACTACAAGAGCGTTTGTGTTCACGGTTTTCTATGGGGTTAATTGCCGATATTCAACCACCAGATTTAGAAACAAGAATGGCAATTTTGCAGAAAAAAGCTGAGTATGAAAATATTCGTTTACCTAAAGATGTCATTGAATATATTGCTTCTAGCTATACTTCTAATATTCGGGAACTGGAGGGGGCGTTAATTCGAGCGCTGGCTTATATTTCTATTTGGGGTTTACCAATGACGGTGGAAAGTATTACCCCAGTTTTAGAGCCTCCCATTCAGAAAAAAGTCGCAACACCAGAGACAATTTTAACGGTGATAGCTGATGCTTTTAATATTTCTATTGAAGACTTAAAAAGTAATTCTCGGCGGCGGGAAATTAGCTGGGCTAGGCAGATAGGAATGTATTTAATGCGTCAACATACTGCTTTGAGTTTACCCAGAATAGGTGAGGAGTTTGGTGGAAAAGACCATACCACTGTTATGTATAGTTGTGATAAAATAGCTCAGTTACTAGAGAGCGATCGCTCGGAACACAGTGAAGGTGAACCTACCTTAATCCAAACTTTACGCCAATTGAGCGATCGCATCAACATGAACAATCGTTCCCCAAAAAACTATTAATTCCCCAATTTCTACTTCTTTACTTTTTCCACAACCTACATCCTCATTAACCACTTTGACACCTGAACTGGTTAATCGCAATATTAAGTAAAGTATAAAAGAATATTAAATTAAACTTTAATTGTGGATAAAATATCATGGTTTGTGGAAAACCTGTGGAAAACTATCAGGTCTTCCCAGTTAATTAAACAAAATAAAATACCCTGTGGAAAAATGCCCTAGTTTTTCCACAACTTTTCCACAGATATGTCAATTATACTTTTGACAGATTTTGGAACATAAAAAAAAGGAGTCCACTAAATTAGACTCCCCAATCACAACAAATATTCTGAGAAAACCTTGAATAGGAAACAAGGTATTTACGGGACTTACAGCAATTTCCAATTCCTAAAGGTACATCTTATACCGTTTCACTTTCAATACTTCTCGGTTAAGGAGTGTAGAGACGTTCCATGGAACGTCTCTACAGGGGTTTTCGGCTCACAAATTTGCTTAACCGAGCAGTATTGCATCTTATACCAATTCACAAAAATGCTGATACCCATAAATTAGCCATAGGGGTTTAGCAATGCTGAACCCTTATCCGCGCATTTGTATCATGATTAAAGTTAAACGGTATTAGCCCCCTCCTCGCTTGCGGGGAGGGGGTTGGCTTACAACGTTGGAGAGGTGTAAAAGGTGTGTTAGTTCATTCAGGTATTAGCCCCCTCCTCGCTTGCGGGG
>NZ_JAYGHC010000011.1:6730-23112 GCF_034932285.1 Cronbergia sp. UHCC 0137 | reverse complement strand
GTTCGCTGTAAACCTAAACCTACTGAGCAAACTGTTCCCTGTTCCCTGTTCCCCGTTCCCTCTTACTTAATTGTTACCTTACCGCCAGCTTCTTCAATTCGCTTTTTAGCATCCTCAGCCGCATCTTTAGCAATACCTTCTTTAACAGCTTTGGGTGCAGCTTCCACCATATCTTTTGCTTCTTTGAGACCCAAACCGGTTAATTCCCGGACAATCTTCAATACAGCAATTTTCTTATCAGCAGGTACGGACTCTAGAACTACGTCAAACTCGGTTTGTTCAACAACTTCTTCAGCCGCAGCAGCACCAGCACCAGGTGCCATCATCATCATCCCACCAACTGGAGCAGCAGCACTAACGCCAAAAGCTTCTTCAATTTGCTTAACTAATTCAGCAGCTTCTAGCAAAGACAAAGATTTCAATTGATCCAAAATTTGTTCGGTTGCAGCAGACATTGATATAACTCCTGTAATGTTTGATTTGTCAATTGTTATTAGTTATTGGTGACTATTCTTAACCATCAACCTTAAACTAATAATTTTATTCAGCAGCAGCTTCTGTACTACCACCTTCAGAAACAGCTTCCGTAGTACCACCTTGCTCTTTCTCAGCCACAGCCTGTAAAGCGCGAGCCAAAGAACCGGGAACTTCGTTGATACCAACAGCAATCTTGGTAGCCAAAGCGTTGATAGCTCCAGCAATTTGACCCATGATTTGTTCTTTTGATGGTAAGTCTCCCAGAGCCTTAACATCTGTTTCTTTTAACAGGCGACCTTCCATTACGCCACCACGAAGTTCTGTCTTCTTGGTGACTTTTTGGAAATCTTGGTAAGCCTTAATTGCCGATGAGAAATCTTCTTTGACTAGCAAAAACGCGGAAGCACCTTGCAGCAATTCCGACATTGGTTGCCACTTTTCCTCATCTTTAATGGCAATACCCATAAAGGTGTTTTTTGTCACCTTACAGACAGTGCCACAGGGACGTAGCCGCCGCCGTAAGTCTGTAATTTCGGCAACTGTCAAACCCTGATAATCAATTACCAGTGCTAAACTTGACGCATTCAAACTTTCTTTGAGATCAGCTACTATCTCTTTTTTGTTTTCTAGGGTTCTACCCATACTTATCTCACCTCCAAGGGGATCAGGATTTACAGGATTAAAGGATGAACAGGATTAATCCTGATTGCTGGCATAATTCATACCAACCGAAAACAACAAACCCCAGCCATTTACGCCGGGGTTTCACAGTAGTATCTTCAATACTGTAGTTATAAAACTTCAGTCATTTAAAGTTACAACCTCGGCAGGATATTAAGTTGTTAGCACCTGCTGTCTCCGGCTTCACCTATTTAATTTTGGTTATTGGTGTTGATATGTCAGCTATTATTAATTAGATGCGTCACCCACTTTCAAATCTCGTAGGGCGCTAACATCAAGTTTGATTGATGGACCCATGGTGGCAGAAATATAAAATGTCCGCCAATAACGACCTTTAGCACCTGAAGGGCGGTTACGGTCGATAGTCTCTTGTAACGCTTTGAGGTTAATTAACAAATCCTCTGGCGAAAAAGCTGCCTTACCAAACATAACATGGACAATACCAGTTTTATCAGCCCGGAATTCTAATTTACCAGCTTTAAATTCCGCGATCGCCCCGGCTAAATCAAACGTCACAGTTCCACCTTTGGGTGAGGGCATCAAACCACGAGGACCCAACAATTTACCCAATTTTGCTACCATGGGCATTACATCTGGTGTAGCAATTAGCTTGTCAAAGTCCATCATCCCCTTTTGAATTTCATCAATCAGTTCTTCTGAACCAGCTATATCCGCACCAGCGTTAGTTGCTTCTGTTACCTTTTCACCTCTGGCAATCACCGCCACCCGGACAATTTGCCCTGTACCTTTCGGCAGTGCTACCGTTGTCCGCAACTGTTGATCTGTATATTTGGGGTCAATTCCTAGCCGAATATGCGCTTCAGCCGCTTCAGCAAATTTAGCCGTTGCTGTCTCTTTTAACAGATTTAAAGCATCTAGGGGTAGATAATCCCTATCTTCTACCTTGGCTTGCAAACCTTGCAAGCGCCGTGATATTTTTTTGCCCATTTTTTACTCCTGGGGTGTTCTCGAAGTTTTTCACCTCTCCCCCGATAAGATTTTGGATTTTAGATTGAGTGTAATTTTTAACTCAATGTCTCAATGTTCAAAATTCAAGATTTATTGATGTCTTAATCTGTGATCGTGACACCCATATTCTTGGCCGTTCCTGCCACAATATTCATTGCTGCTTCGATGTCGTTGGCGTTGAGGTCAGGAAGTTTGGTTTGAGCAATTTCCTGTAATTGCGCTCTGGTAATGCTCCCTACTTTCTTTTTGTTGGGTTCATTAGAGCCTTTTTCAATTTTCGCTGCCTTACGAATCAGCACTGATGCCGGTGGTGTCTTGAGTACAAATGTAAAACTCCGGTCTTCATAAACCGAAATCTCTACAGGAATCACCATTCCAGCTTGGTCGGCTGTTTTGGCGTTGTACTCTTTGCAGAACATCATGATATTAACACCATGTTGACCTAATGCTGGTCCTACTGGTGGTGCTGGGTTGGCTTTGCCAGCATTCAGGGCCAATTTAATGACCGCTACTACTTTCTTCGCCATTTGGATTTAGCTCTGTTTTTCTACCTGATTAAATTCCAACTCTACTGGTGTATCTCGTCCAAAAATCGAGAGTAGAGCTTTTAGCTTACTACGTTCTGGCGAAACTTCAATTACTTCGCCTTCAAAGTCCTTAAATGGACCAGAAAGTACAAGTATTTTGTCACCGGCGGCCATGTCAATTTTGACTACAGCCTCTTGTTCAGTGGTTTGTTTGAATATCCGTTCTACTTCTGAATTACTCAGGGGTAATGGCTTAACGTGACCACGACCTCGGCCGCTACCGCGTTTCTGCTCTGCTCCCACGAAATTAATTACGTGAGAAGTGTTTCTTACCACCTGCCAGGTATCATCATTTAAGATCATCCTTACCAACACATAACCAGGAAAGACTTTTTCTTCTGTATTCAGCCGAGAACCATCTTTTCGGATTTTTACTGCTGGTGTGTGGGGAATTTCTACCTGGATGATTTTGTCAGACACATCAAAGGTTTGGATGCGCTGTTCTAAGTTTGTTTTTACACGCTTCTCACAGCCGGAGGCAACTTGCACTGCAAACCAGCGTGCTTCGTCTAACGCTGCTTCTAGTGCTTCCTCTGACTGCATCGTCGAGTTGCGTGGTTCATCTGTTGCAGAAGTCATCAGAACACCTGTTTCGCTGCCCAAGCAAACAATCCATCAACCAAATAGATCAAAGATGCGGAGAGTGTCACCATTAATAACACTGCTGCTGATTCGCTCACCAACTGCTTCCGACTAGGCCAAACCACTTTTTCAAGTTCTTCTCTGGTTCCTTGGAAGAAGTTGTTTAGGCTAAACCCATTTGTGGTTGCTGGCATTTCTGCTTCATTTTTTTTGGCCACGGTCGTTATACCCCCCGTTACTGATACAGCTACACCTTGCTAGTTTTCGTCAAGGTTTACAGTTTTTACCTTACTTAACTGGAAACAAGCAAGCCGCAAATAAAAAACAATCAGACCCGAAATAATTAGCATTAACTAGCTATTCTAGCAGATGCGTTTTCGTTTCGGGCTGTGTTTTTTTGTTTTGAGCGCGCCCTGGAGGACTTGAACCCCCGACATCAGGTTTTGGAGACCTGCGTTCTACCAACTGAACTAAGAGCGCACAAGCTGTCTTTGTTTCAGTGCTTGCGTTTAACTTTATTTAGTATAACGCAATCCGACTCTAATTGTAACTTAATTTTTTGAAAAATGCAAGTTAGCGGCAGATGCCGCTTGCAGCCTGACTTTTCGCTTTTATTTGGGAGGATTGGATCACAGGGCGCGGTCGAACCGTTGTTTGATCCGGGTGGCTTTGCCTGAGAGTCCTCGGAGGTAATAAAGTTTGGCACGGCGAACTTTACCACGACGTAATACTTTGATGTTGTCGATGCGGGGAGAATGGAGTAAAAATACTCTTTCTACGCCTACACCTTGGAAAACTCGGCGAACTGTGATGGTTTCGTTGATGCCTCCGTTACGTCTGGCGATAACTACGCCTTCGTAGGGTTGGACGCGGTATTTCTCGCCTTCTTTGATTTTTACGCCTACTCGCACTGTGTCACCGACATAAATGGCGGGTAGGTCTGATTTTAGTTGTTCCGCTTCTATGGAGCGAATAATCTCTTGAGCGTTCATTGTCTTCACTATATTTCTCAAAAAAAATCTCACAATCATCAATCATAAGGCAACAAGGCAATGGGAAACAAGGTAACGGGCAACAGGGTTTGAGAAAATTAGGATTTAGGTTGGTTAAAATGCCTGTTTCACAAGATTTTCAAGATATTTGATTTTCTTTGGTGGTAGGGCGATCGCTCAAAAAAAGTACAATATGTTATATTTAATGTTGTATATTTGGTGGCTTTTTTAGAAATCAGGTGCGTCAGAATCTTAAATTTACTAATTTTAGCCGGAATTATTCTGTCTGACGCACCCTACGGACTACTTAAATTTTTTCTTTGGTGGTAGGGCGATCGCTCACACTAAGTACAATCTGTTATATTTAATGCTGTATTTACCCGGTGGGTGTGTTGTCTCTGTGGTGGTTTAATTTACGGTATTATATTTATTAGATCAAATATACTCCGGTTTAATTATGTCGAGACTTTTGATTAGTCAATATCAAGCGGAAGTAGAAAAAATTATTCAATATGGTGGTTCACGGAAAGAAACTTCTATTCGGGTGGCTTTTCAAAATCTATTAAACGAATATTGTAAACCTAGAGATTTTTTATTAATTCCTGAGTTAGATTATCGCACTCCTTCTGGTAAGTTGGTTTATCCAGATGGAACTATTAAAGATGCTTTGCGGTTAGATTGGGGTTATTGGGAAAGTAAAGATCAATATGATAATTTAGATGAAGAAATTGAAAAGAAACTGGATAAGGGTTATCCCAATAGTAATATTTTATTTGAAGATTCCCAAACTGCGGTTTTAATTCAATCTGGACAGGAAACCCAGCGCGTCTCAATGCGCGATATTGACGCGACAGATGGGATTATTAACAGTTTTATTAATTATGTTCGTCCTGAAGTTAGAGATTTTCGGGAAGCTATAGAAATTTTTAAGGAAGATTTACCGACTATTTTAAATTCTCTCAGAGATTTGATCGATAGTCAAGGAGAAAATAACACTGCTTTTAAAACTGCGCGGGATAAGTTTTGGGGAATTTGCAAGGAATCAATTAACCCGGAAATTACTATATTTGATATTCGGGAAATGATAATTCAGCATATTTTAACGGAAGATATTTTTATCAATATTTTTAATGAGTCGCAGTTTCACACAGAAAATAATGTTGCGCGAGAGTTACAAGGGGTAATTTCTACTTTTTTTACGGGAAGCGTTAAGAAAAATACTCTGGGGACGATTGAAAGATATTATGCGGTGATTAGAAGAACTGCGGCTAATATTGTTAATCATCAAGAAAAACAGAAGTTTCTCAAGGTTTTGTATGAGAATTTTTATAAGGCTTATAATCCTAAAGCTGCGGATAGGTTGGGGATTGTTTATACTCCCAATGAAATTGTCCGGTTTATGATTGAAAGTGTGGATTTTTTAACACACAAACATTTTGGAAAGTTGTTAGCAGATAAGGATGTAGAAATTTTAGATCCTGCGACGGGAACGGGGACTTTTATTACTGAGTTGCTTGATTATTTACCAAGTCATTGTTTACAGCATAAATATAAGCATGAAATTCATTGTAATGAGTTGGCTATTTTACCTTATTACATTGCAAATTTGAATATTGAATACACCTATAAGCAAAAAATGGGTGTGTATGAGGAGTTTGAAAATATTTGTTTTGTCGATACTTTGGATAATACTTTATTTGAAGGTAAACAAATGGATTTGTTTGCTATGAGTGTGGAGAATACCGCAAGAATAAAAAGACAGAATGATCGAACGATATCGGTAATTATTGGGAATCCTCCTTATAATGCAAAGCAGGAAAATTTTAATGATAATAATGCTAATCGTTATTATCAAAATATAGATAAGTTAATTAAAGAAAGTTATATAAAATATAGTAAAGCTCAAAATAACATTGTTGTTTATGATATGTACACTCGGTTTATTAGATGGGCTTCTGATAGAATAGGTAAAAATGGAATTATTGCGTTTATTACTAATTCATCATTTATTGATGGTAGAACTTTTGATGGTTTTAGAAAAGCTGTAGCTGATGATTTTAGTTATATTTACATTATAGATTTACATGGTGATGTCAGGAAAAATCCTAAACTTTCAGGAACTACACATAATGTTTTTGGGATTCAAACTGGTGTGGCTATTATGTTTTTGGTGAAAAAGCAGAATAGTGATTTTAATAGTTGTCAAATTTTCCATGTTCGTCGTCCAGATTTTGATACAGCAAGTGAAAAATTAAGGTTTTTATCTCAAACTAAATTTAATCACATTCCCTTTGAACATATTACACCAGATAAAAATTGTAATTGGATAAATCAATCTGACAATGATTTTGAAAGTCTTTTACCTTTGGTAGATAAAGATGTAAAAGCAGGTAAAGGAGAAGAAGCTGTATTTAAGTTGTTCTCTAGAGGTGTAGCAACACAAAGAGATGAATGGGTTTATGATTTATCTAAAAATGTGCTAGAAGAAAAAGTCAAATTTTTAATTGAGGTTTATCAGCAAACATTATATCAAGAAATATCAAAAGATTCAGAGTATCGAGAAAACAATACAATCAAGTGGGATAGAGAATTAAATAAATATCTAGATAGAAGAATCAATAAAATTTTTCAACCTGAACAAATTGTTAAAAGTTCATACCGTCCTTTTTATAATCAGTATTTTTACTTCGATAAGCATTTCAATGGAATGACTTACCAATGGTTTGATATTCTGAATGGAGAGGATGCAGAAAATAAATATATAGCTTTCTCAGCTTTAGGAAATACAAAACCTTTTCATTGTTTAGGTAGTAACTCAATTATTGATTTACATTTAACAGGTGATTCTCAATGTCTCCCTCTTTACCGCTACGACAAAGAAGGAAACCGCATTGATAATATTACCGACTGGGGACTAAAACAAATTCAAATCTATTACCAAGATCCAAAGATTACCAAAATAAATATCTTTCATTATACCTACGCAGTCTTACACAATCCAGCTTATCGCAGCAAATACGAACTTAACTTAAAACGCGAATTTCCACGTTTACCATATTATGAAAACTTCCAAGAATGGGTGAACTGGGGTAAACAACTAATGGAAATTCATATTAATTACGAAACAGTCACACCTTATAAATTAACCCGTCTTGATGTTCCCTTAAAAGATAGCCAAAAAACACCAAAACCGAAACTAAAAGCCGATAAAACCAAAGGTAGCATCATTTTAGATGATGTCACCACATTAGAAGGTATTCCTAAAACAGCTTGGGAATATATGCTTGGGAATCGCTGCGCGTTAGAATGGATTTTAGATCAATATAAAGAAAAGAAACCAAAAGATCCGACTATTGCGGAAAAATTCAATAATTACCGTTTTGCAGATTACAAGGAACAGGTAATAGATTTATTAATGCGTGTCTGTACTGTCAGCGTCGAAACGATGGAAATAATCGAACAAATGATATAGCAGGAGTCAGGAGTCAGGAGTCAGGAGTAAAACCCTGTTGTGAAACTCGTTTCATCAATGGCTTACGTCAAGCTGCGCTAACAATTGATGTCCTAACCACCTTGGCGGTTGCTATAAAATCTTAATTTAAGAAGCTAGGAGTTACGCATTGACAAAAAATACCAAATATGTGTAACGGGAAAGTTACATTTATCGTAGGGGTTTAGCACTGCTAAACCCCTACCCCACGGTTAGTTTATCGGTAAAAATATAATTAGCCGCAACCTGAAACAACCTATTTTGGTGGAAGAAGCCCTGGCGACTAGAAGTCGCGGCTACACAGACAAAACCCACCTCCGTGGGTTTCAATCTCTCTAATTCTGACTCCTGACTCCTGACTCCTGACTCCTGACTCCTTATGTATCATCTTTTAACCAGTGACCAAAATCGGTGGTAAAACGATCGCTCAAAATTGATTCCCGAATTTTTTGGGTAAAACGAATTAGTTCGGTGATGTTATGAATACTGAGTAAAGTATAAGCTAAAATTTCTTGCGATCGCACTAAATGAGATATATAAGCCCGACTAAAATTTTCACAAGCATAACAAGGGCAAGTTTCATCTAAAGGTGTAAAATCTTCACGAAACTTTGCATTCTTGAGATTCCAACGTTCACCACTAACGATCGCTGTTCCATGTCGCGCCCATCTGGTGGGAATCACACAATCAAATAAGTCTACCCCAGAAGCGATCGCGATCGCCATTTCTCGATAAGTTCCCACACCCATCAAATAACGGGGTTTATTAATTGGTAACAACGGGGCGGTAGTTTGGACAATTTGCGCCATTAATTCCACCGGTTCACCCACACTCACCCCACCAATGGCGTATCCCGGCATATCTAACTTAGCTAAATCCTCCGCAGCACGGGCGCGTAAATCCAAGTATACCCCCCCCTGCACAATGGGAAACAAAGCCTGATCACTGCGTTGATGGGCGGTTATACAGCGTTCTAACCAACGGTAAGTCCGGTCTGTTGCAGCTTCAACCTCTTGACGAGTAGCTGGATAGGGGGGACATTCATCAAAGGCCATGATCACATCCGCCCCTAAAATATTTTGAATTTCTATGGAGCGTTCTGGGGTAATTTTGATCATTTGTCCGTCACGGGGAGAGCGAAAAGTTACACCTTCTTCTGTAATTTTCCGCATTTCGCTCAAACTAAAAACCTGAAATCCCCCGGAATCTGTGAGCATGGGACCCTTCCAGCCCATGAATTTGTGTAATCCTCCACCGCCAGCAACAATTCCTTCCCCCGGTTGGAGATGTAAATGATAAGTATTAGATAAGACCATTTGCGCCCCAGTGTCCAGGAGTTGGGCAGGGGTAATGGTTTTAACATTAGCGAGAGTTCCCACTGGCATAAATCGGGGAGTTTCGACAATTCCGTGGGGAGTGTAAAAAACTCCGGCTCTGGCTTTGGTTTGGCTACAGGTAGCTAGAGATTCAAAGGAAAAATTGGCGCTCAAGGAAAAATAATGCTATTTCGCTAGATTCATCCACCAACTTAACATTTTTTGTTGTTAAAGAATTTAGGACTTAGGCAAAATCTCTCTCAAACCTCCTTCCTCTGTGTCGCGCCTGTAGAGACGTTCCATGGAACGTCTCTACAACGGGGGGAACTGGCTTCTCTGCGTCTTCTGCGGTTAGATATTCCATAACTCGTGCATAAGTCCTGGAATTGATTAAATTGTTGTTTGTGTCCTTGAGAGGTTGAGAGTCCAACAGGGTTAAACCCTGCTATACAGTAACCTGTAGATGGGGTATATTGTTTTTCAGTTAGAAACAATCAGAACAGTCGTCATCTAGTTCTGCATCCCATCTGGCTGAAAGGACTTGATCCATCATCGCCTCAATAGCGGTGGCGTTCAAATGGCGATCGCGTCGTTCTTGTAATGGTGTTGAGAGTGGAATCAAACGCAAACACATCTCCTCTTGAATCAAGTCAAAGTAAGTTTCTCTTTGTGGGGATTGTTTTAGTTCCAGGTAATCAAAACTATCCAGATTTAGGTAAAGGGAGTTGTTAGTAACTAAGGTAGACCTTTGTGGATGGGAAAATACCTCCATCACATCACCTTCACCTTCGCTGAGTAGTTTGTCATTTTGGATATAAATGTAGTGAACTCGACCTAAATCAGTCAGTAATCGCTTGATGTCAATTTTGTTGACAATGATGCCAGTATTAACAATACACGGAGCCGGTATCCTGGTGTCGGGTAGATGTTGACTCATAGGGGAATAAAGATGTGGTGAGGGTGAGTGAACACAGAGCTAAATAGTCAGTTGCCTAGCTTGTTAACTCCCTACATTTCAAAAATATCAAGTTTTTGGAGCGGTGGTCTAATAAGTGGCACCAATTTATTATTCTTAAATAAACTGGTGGTTTCTCAAGAGTTATTAACATACTTGTATTAACTAATGCTTAAACACGCTGGCTAATTAACTTAACATCAATTATGGCTAAAATATTGCGGTGGTGCCAACAGCAATTCTTACAAATAGGTGCATCTGTAATATTTTACACTGCTATTCCCCTACCATATATTAAAAATTTAGAGTTTGAGATGGTAGCCTATTTTGCGCCGGTGGTGGGGTTGATGATAGGGGGAATTTTAGGTTTAGGGGATTTGGGGTTAAATTATTTAGGGATACCAATTTTAACGCGCAGTGCTTTGGTGGTGGGTGGTTGGATTGGGGTGACGGGGGGGTTACATTTAGATGGAGCGATGGATACTGCTGATGGTTTAGCAGTGGGTGATCCTGAAAGAAGATTGCAGGTAATGGTGGATAGTGCGACGGGTGCCTTTGGAGCGATGGCAGCGATCGCTATCTTACTATTAAAAACGGCGGCGTTGAGTGATTTGTCAGAAAACCGTTATTTGGTGTTGATGGCGGTTTGTGGGTGGGGGAGATGGGGACAACAGATAGCGATCGCTTTTTATCCTTATTTAAAACCTACAGGTAAAGGTGCATTTCATAAACAAGCGATTCGTTCTGGTTGGGATGTGTTACCGAGTTTATTTTTGTTGCTTGGGTTCAGTGGTGTAATTTGGTTAATCAATCAGCAGTTAGTTTTGGCTGTGGGGTTGGTAATTGGGGGAAGTATAATTTCTACCTTCACCGCAGCTTGGTTCAATCACAAATTAGGTGGACACACAGGAGACACCTATGGCGCTGTGGTGGAATGGACAGAGGCTTTATTTTTGTGCTTAATCACCAGTTTTTAGTGAAATAACCAGCGATATTACTAAATTTAAGAAAGCCAAACTTCAGGAACATCTACTTCTTCCACTAAGAAATCTGGATATACCCATATATGAGAAGCATTGTAAAGATCGCTAAGAATAGGCTTCAATGCACCAGACTTATCCCAGGGTTGAAGATCGGAGTCTAGTTCGCAAAAACCGACCCATGAATATCCTTGTTCTTGCAAATCCTCAGCCCTGACAAGGATTGCTGCTAATACAGCCATATCATAAGGTTTCAGGGAAGTATCCATTGCACCAATAGACACCTGCCGTTCCAACATTGACTCTGAAAGCGAAAAGACGTTCAAATTTGGATGGTTGGCTAATTCAATCAATCGTTCTCGAACTTTCGTTAGTTCATTAGTAACTAATCCATCAAATTTGTCGAATACCCGGAATGCAGTATTCGCATCTCCCATCGTTAGTCTACCTTCTTCCTTTGCCCATCTAACAAATTTACGCAAGTTTTCAACGTCAGATCGTCCAGTAAATCGTCGGGGGATGGTTTCACGCGCTTCTGTTAGGCAGATAGCAGGTAGATGTAACTCAAACTCTCCAGTCTTCGCAAGTTCAAGTAATTTACCGGCTTGTGGACTTTGTAAATGTGCTGGGGCAACAATATCTACTACCCAGTTTGTTTCAACAAGAACTGCTTGAGGCTTCATTTTGCAACTTTACTCCACCTGGGTCCAGCAGCCCTAACTTCACCGAGTCGTAAAAGATTGATAATCCTTCCACTGAACAAAGCTTTTAAATCATCTGGTAAATTGTCTAAACTCGTAGTATATTTTAATTTCTCAAGCCATAGCTGAACTCGTGATTCAAACTCAAGGTAAGGGTTTCCTTTCCATTGTTGATCAGCAGGTGGTAACAAGAAATCTGGAAGATTAGCTTCACCAACCACGTGAACTGATGAATCATTAGACTCCTCAAAAGTGTCTCGGAGCAGAATAACACGCTCTCCTGCTACAAGTAAACCAAGGGAGCAGCCAAATTGAACCATCAGACTTCTAAGCTGATGAATGCTACTATTATGGTTGATACTGACATCATGGAGTTTTACTTCAATAATCATCAAATATTCTCCATCTGGACTGGTGACGATAATATCTGGATGTGATGTTTTCATATAAATGATGATATCAGATATGCTTATTTTATCTGGTAAAGACGGAGAGCGATCGCTATCGGGAACATAATATACAAAATACCCTCAAAATTCCTCATCCTGTACATCTTTAAATCCTGGCAATCCTGATTCAGACATTTTTCATTTACGAATCCGACTCCGCCATTTTAAAGTTTGTTGTGCAGAACGTCCTTTTAAAGAACGAGTTGCGATAATTTCAATATCAACGTTAACACCAGATTTCAAAAATTCACTAGGGATTTTTAGTTTACCTAAAGCTAGGGTAAAACGGTTATAGTCACGATTTACTAAGTCGTTGGGAACGTCTCCAGAAAATACTGTTTGATAGTTAGAAGAACCAGAAAAATCATCCTGTACTCGATACTTTACCTGAAATTGAGTATTGATCACATCTGATTTTGTAGCTAAATCAACTATTTTAAAATTCAAATCTTTTCCTGTGTCAGCGAAATCTGCTACTGCTAACCTTGTTACATCTTGTTTGAGAATGGCATTATTGACAGTAAACTCCGTTAATTTCCCCTGATTTTTACTATTACCATCAATCCAGATATCTTCAGGAAAGGCAACTTCTACCTGTTCGCTATCGTTTAAAGTGAGTGTTACAGTTTGATTAGAAAAAAGAGTGCGATAGCTCTTTTCTTGCCATACTAGCTTAAAATCTCCTTGGAGGCGTTTCTCAAACTCCTGATATTGATCTGCAATCACAGAACCAACACCCAGCAGAGAAAGCGCACCTTGACGAAGTTGCCATTTATTTTTGGATAAATTGACCTGTTTACTGTCCAATTCAGAAATGGCTATTTTCAAACTTGGTTTATCATCTGCTAAAGTCTGTTTACTATTAACTATACTCAAAACCCCTAAATTTCCTGGCTTTCCATCCCTACCATCTCTCCCATCACGTCCATCTCTGCCGTCATAGCATCTATAAACTTTATTAACACATCGGCGGTTAGAATTACCAGATTTTCCATCACAGTTTCTGACTTCCCAATTTCGACGACGACATCTACAACCCACCGTACCTCTACCACCACGGCCACCGCGTCCACCATCTCCCCCAGCAGCACGAACGGAAATTTTCTGCAAATCTGCTAAATTGGTGTAATAAACTCTCAGAGAGCCACCATTACCGCCATTTCCACCATTTCCCCCATCTCCACCAATGCCACCATCTCGCTCATTGATGTCGTAGTTAACTCTATCAGATTGATAGCGGCAGCGAGGACGTAAACCATCTTCTCCATTTTCACCGTCTTCTCCCTCCTCACCGGATAAGTCAAGATTTACGGGTAAAGCATCGGTATTAATAGTCCTGTCTTTACCACTGCGACCATCCCGACCGGCTACCCCGTTGCGGCTTATATCGTCATTTCTGGCTATTTTTGAGGATTTTTCGGCGGCATCTGCTGGACACACAACCACACCGGAAGCAGGTAAAAGGTTTGTCAATAAACAGAAGGTCAGCAGAAACGGCATTTCCCGAATAAAACGTTTGTGCATTAAGTTATACTTGAGTTTTGAGTTAATTAAACGCTGACACCTTTTTGTGATTGTAACCTGTGGTATGGGTGAAAAGAACTATTACTTTTTTTTGAAAATACCTAGACAACAGAAAGCAATTACAATATGATGAAAAAATAAGCCTAATTTTTGGCGGTGCAAAACTCGGTCAATTCCCCGCAAGGGGATTGAAACACCGCTCCTATTCCGATAGGTGCAGCCTTATCATTAGTTTAGACAAAAAAACTTCCCCGCAAGGGGATTGTAAAGATAGTAAACTGATACCATTTCTTGATGAGGCTGCGCCGAATTTCCTAACCTTGTCTTTTCTTTCTCTGTGTCCTCTGTGTCTCTGTGGTTCGTTTCTCTTGAAATTGAGCGCATCTTTATACAGAATTGGTATGAGTATATTTAAACCACACCCTGAACTAATCTATTTCTTCCTTTGCTTCTTTGCGACTTTGCGCGAAACAAAATCAAAAAGTAATTCAATTACCTGAAAATAAACACAAAAAAAGTGGTTTTGCATATAACAAAACCACCAAAAAAGTCATAAAATTAACTTAACTTAACGAACTGCACCCTGAGCAGAAACCGCGTCAATGGGTTTCATTAGATACAGTTTTACAAATTGCCAACCATTCGCAACATAAAGAGGCAGTTTTTGGAATAATTGGACGAACTTGGGAGTTTTAGAACTAGCGATCGCACTCAATTTTTCGTTATTCTGAATGCAATAATCCAAACGTTGGTAAAACTCTGGATTTTCCACATCTAACATCACCGGGAAAACCCTACCTGCGGTTTCGTTAGTCTTCTTAATTACATGAATGTCATACTCCCGTGCATCCAAACCCAAAGACGCATAAAAGTCCTTGCGTTGAATGTCATTGAGATACATCGTTACAAACACCGATAACAGGAAGAACCGACTCCACAGTTTAGCTTTCCAATCATTCAGCATTTGGGGCTGGGCTTGCATGATCGCATCAAAGAAATCACCGTGGCGATTTTCATCTTGACACCAATTTTCAAAAAACCGGAAAATTGGATAAATCCGGTCTTCTGGATGAGCTTCTAAATGACGATAAATGGTGATATAGCGCCAATAACCAATCTTTTCAGAAAGATATGTGGCGTAGAAGATAAATTTGGGTTTAAAGAAGGTATAACTACGGCTCTTGGTCAAAAACCCTAAATCTAGAGATAGATTAAAGTCCGACATCGCTTTATTCAAAAAGCCAGCATGACGCGCTTCATCCCGTGACATGAGGTTAAAGCATTCAGCCAATAGAGGGCTTTTATCCTTCAAACGACGGCCGAGTTCTTTATACAACAAGAAGCCAGAAAATTCTGCTGTACAGGAACGTTCGAGAAATTCCACGAATAATTGGCGAGTTTCCCCGTCAATGTGATCCCAGGATTGCTCAAACTCAGCATCTCTAACGAAGTGATGACGGTTGTAGTCAACGCGGAACTCTTCTAGAATGGCTTTTAACTCATCTTCGTTAACGGAGATGTCCATCCGCGCCATTTCATCAAAATCAGTTGTATAAAACCGTGGTGTTAACAGGGTTTCTTTTGCTGGAACTTTAACACCAGGACGCAGTTCTTCAAAGCCTGGTTTGTTGGGAGATTGTACCATAATTGCGATCGCTCTTTTGTCTTTCTTAATTTTGGTGACACCAAAAAGCCCAAGTTTATGGTCTCATAAGGTGTGAATGACCACAATAATTGCATTTGTATAGAACATAGTTTACCAAGGTCTAAGCGAGAAAATCGTCAATAAAACGTTAAGAGTTGCAACAAAACTCCAGTTTAGGAAAATAAAAAATCAAATAGC
Organism: Cronbergia sp. UHCC 0137; assembly: GCF_034932285.1. Taxonomy (NCBI): domain Bacteria; kingdom Bacillati; phylum Cyanobacteriota; class Cyanophyceae; order Nostocales; family Nostocaceae; genus Cronbergia; species Cronbergia sp. UHCC 0137. The sequence continues at coordinate 7,566 of NZ_JAYGHC010000011.1, read as the reverse complement.
ATTGCTAAATGAGTGTTTTAGACGATGTTTGTGGTTGGAAATATTTTATTCTATACTAGAAAGAGTAAAACTGAATTTAGATTAAAATGTCCCTTGGTGTTGCAATCGATCCAATCCCTCTGTTAGTTGACGCTGACGGTGTTGCTCGTATTGGTAAAACTCGTATAACATTAGATACAGTTGTTACAGCTTTTTTAGAAGGTGCTACGGCAGAAGAAATTGTTGAACAGTATCCCTCTCTCCAGCTTGCAGACTTATATTCAGTTATTGGGTACTACCTTCGACATCAGGTTGAAGTAGATAATTATTTGAAAGTTCGACAAGAGCGTGGGATTCAAGTTCGTCAAGAGAATGAACGCCGTTTTAATCCTATCGGAATACGAGAGCGTCTCCTAGCAAGACAAACTCAAGTTGATTGCAGACGCAAGTTTTGATGGTGAATGGGAAGGACAGGTACGTTATCTGCCTCTTAGATGAACTGTTTAGAGGAATTTGATGAGCAAGATTAATTATGATGCCATGTCCGATGCTGAACTAAAACAGTATTTTCTCCACCATCGTGGAGATCACGCTGCTTTTCAAGCATATTTAAACAAACTTAATCAACGTCCCCGTAGAATTATTGCCAGTTTGAGTGATCCTGATTTTGATCAAAAAGTTCAAGCAGCAATTCGCCAAAAGCTAGAAGCTGCAAGGAAAAATATCAGCTAAAGTTTTAAAAGCCCTGGCGACTAGAAGTCGCGGCTATACAGGCAAAGTCCGCCTGCGCGGACTAAGACAAAATTGAGAATTTGAAACCCACGGAGGTGGGTTTTGTCTGTGTAGATGTGGTTTCT
>NZ_JAYGHC010000011.1:0-6414 GCF_034932285.1 Cronbergia sp. UHCC 0137 | reverse complement strand
GACAAAATTGAGAATTTGAAACCCACGGAGGTGGCCTTCCCTACGGGAAGCCGCTACGCTTCATGTCTGTGTAAACGTGGTTTCTAACCGCCAATTTAATCTTAATTTGACACTTAACTAATTTCTACCTAGCCACTTCTGACCGTTCAAGCGGTACACTAGACGAGATACCAATAGCTCAAGGGTAATTTTGCGCTCATCAATTAAAAATGATTCGAGAGTGCTGGCTTTTTTGCCTTCGTGACAAGAAAATCCTTTTTTACCTTGAATATCAGCATCAGGGAAATAAACGTTAAACTTACGAGATCCCTCTTGCCAACTGCCGATAATTTGCCAGCATTCTTCATCTGAGTTGAACCCAGTGAGAGGAAACTTCTGCTTGGCGAAAGATAATTGTATATCAGGTACGCCTTCTTGGACAATTGCTTTTTGCAAAGCTGGTAAGTATTCTTGCTGGATAAACTCTTCAAAAGGTTTATCTTCAACGGCTGGAGGCTTTTCCTTTTTCGCAGCTTTAGCAGCAGGTTTTTCTGGAGTCGCTACAGCCGCATTAGGTTCTGGGTTGTTGGCTGTGGGGAGGTTGGAAGTTGCTGGTGTATCATTGCCGGGAGCAACCTCTCCGGCTTGATTTTGATTGGTTTGGTCTGCCATTGCGTCAATCCTTTATCTAGCTTGTAGAAGAGCTTGCGAGTTACTTTTATTTTGACATAACAAAGCGTTGCGATCGCTAGATATAATATTTAAGCTATTAGTTTGTAAGGAATCTGGGGAATTATGGCGCGTCTAGCCCTGCTGAGTGTATCTAATAAAAGTGGTTTAATTGATTTAGCCCGGAGTTTGGTAACAGAATTTGGTTTTGATATCGTCAGCAGTGGGGGAACGGCTAAAACCCTGAAAGATGCGGGGATTCCTGTAACAAAGGTTTCTGATTATACAGGTTCGCCGGAAATTTTAGGTGGTCGGGTGAAAACTCTCCATCCCCGGATTCATGGGGGAATTTTAGCACGGCGAGATGTCCCGCAAGATTTGACTGATTTAGAAAATAATCAAATTCGTCCGATTGATTTGGTGGTGGTGAATCTTTATCCTTTTGAGGAAACGATCGCTAAACCGGGTGTAACATTGGCTGAGGCTGTTGAACAAATTGATATTGGGGGTCCTGCGATGTTAAGGGCTTCATCAAAAAACTTTGCCAATCTAACTGTGTTGTGTGATCCTGAACAATATGGGGAGTATTTGCAGGAATTACGGCAAAATGGGGAAGCTTCTTTAGATTTTCGCCAAAAATGCGCGTTAAAAGGATTTTTACATACTGCTGATTATGATCGAGCGATCGCTCAATATCTATCCAACAACCAACAATACACCCTAACTGGTCAACAAATCCAATCACTCCGCTATGGAGAAAACCCCCACCAAACAGCCGCATGGTATCAAACTGGTAGCAACCCCACAGGATGGGCATCTGCGACTAAATTGCAAGGAAAGGAACTCAGCTACAATAATTTAGTTGATTTGGAAGCAGCACGGCAGATTATCGCCGAATTTACCGATAGTCCGGCGGCGACAATTATTAAACACACTAACCCCTGTGGAACTGCCGAGGCTGATACAATTGTGGAAGCCTATCAAAAAGCCTTCAATGCCGATTCTACTTCTGCCTTTGGGGGAATCGTAGCTTTGAATAAACCCATTGATGTAGCTACGGCTGAGGAATTAAAGAAAACCTTTTTAGAATGTGTAGTTGCCCCTGGTTGTGATGGTGAAGCCGAAAAGATTTTAGCAGCCAAAGGAAACGTGCGCGTTTTAATTTTACCAGATTTAATCAGTGGAGCAAAAGAAACAGTCAGAACGATCGCTGGTGGATTCTTGGTACAAAGTGCTGATGATATAATTACAGATACCAGTAAATGGCAAATTGTCAGCGATCGCCAACCCACAGAAAAAGAGTTAGCAGAATTGTTATTTGCGTGGAAAGTTTGCAAACACGTTAAATCCAATGGGATTATAGTGACGAGCGATCGCACCACATTAGGAGTAGGTGCTGGACAAATGAACCGTGTCGGCTCAGTCAAAATCGCCCTAGAACAAGCCGGAGACAAAGCCAGAGGAGCATTTCTAGCCAGTGATGGATTTTTCCCCTTTGATGATTCCGTCAGAACCGCAGCCGCAGCCGGAATTACCGCCATTATCCAACCAGGAGGCAGTTTGCGTGATCAAGTTTCCATCACCGCAGCCAATGAATTGGGTTTATTAATGGTATTTACAGGTGTACGGCACTTTTTGCACTAGAAAACTCCTCTTACTCTCTGCGCCTCTGCGTCTCTGCGTGAGACAAAACCTCTTGCCATTTCATAAAAGACGTGATATAGTCGATTTGTGTGAGGAGCAATGTTAAGAATAAGAAGCGTCTGGGGTGGAAACACGGTAACACTCCCAGGCGCTTTTTATAGTTTGTTCCTCCAACGATAGATTTTCTTAATTGCCTTGCGATGATTTCCAAAATTTGAGCAATACTGGTACAAGAAAGAAGGTTTAAATAAATTACAAAAATGACGATTCGACCTAGTGATAGAGCTTTATTAAATTGGACAGGTGACACCTTAGCAATTGGTTTATTTGAAGACTCAGGAGAGTTAACTGGGGATCTGGCAGCTTTAGATGAGAGATGCGCTGGAATCTTAAAAGAACTAATTGCAGAAGAAGAATTTACTGGTAAAGCAAACAGCACTATTGTGGCGCGAGTAGCTGCTGGTAATGCAGTGCGAAAGGTAATTTTAGTTGGTTTGGGTAAACTAGAGACGCTGAAACTAGAAACTTTGCGTCGAGTTGCAGCCACAGCAGCACGGACAGCTAAAAAGCAAAAAACCAAAACTCTCGGTTTGAGTTTACCAGTATTTAACAACGATCCAGTAACTACAGCCCAAGCGATCGCTGAAGGGATTGAATTGGGACTTTACCAAGATAATCGCTTTAAATCAGAACCAGAAGATAAAAATCCAGAAATCGAAACCATTGATTTATTAGGGTTAGCGGGACAAGAAACAGCTATCGCTCGTGCTAATCAAATTGTATCTGGCGTAATTTTAGCACGGCAGTTAGTAGCAGCCCCAGCCAATACTGTCACACCCATAACTATGGCAGAAACCGCAAGAGCGATCGCTAACGAACACAATTTACATCTGGAAATTCTCGAACGAGAAGACTGTGAAAAATTGGGTATGGGTGCATTCTTAGGAGTCACTCTAGGTTCTGACATACCACCAAAGTTTATTCACCTCACCTACAAACCAGAAACCGAACCCAAGCGCAAACTCGCCATTATCGGTAAAGGTGTCACCTTCGATTCCGGGGGAATCAACATCAAAGGTGCAGGTAGCGGGATTGAAACCATGAAAATGGACATGGGAGGTGCAGCGGCTACCTTGGGCGCAGCTAAGGTTATTGGTCAGCTAAAACCAGATGTGGAAGTTCATTTCATTTCTGCCGTCACTGAAAACATGATTAACGGTCGTGCTATGCGTCCAGGAGACATCCTCACTGCATCTAACGGCAAAACAATCGAAATTAACAACACCGATGCAGAAGGGCGTTTAACCTTGGCTGATGCCTTAGTTTTTGCCGAAAAATTGGGAGTAGATGCCATTATTGATTTAGCCACCCTGACAGGTGCTTGTGTAATAGCCTTGGGTGAAGATATCGCCGGCTTATTTACTCCTGATGATGCGATCGCTTCCCAACTACAAACAGCCTCGGAAACCTGTGGAGAAAAACTTTGGCGGATGCCGATGGAAGATAGATATTTTGAAGGGTTAAAATCCCCCATCGCCGACATGAAAAATACAGGACCCCGTTATGGTAGTGCTATTACTGCGGCTTTGTTCCTCAAACAATTCGTGAAAGAAACTCCTTGGGCGCACTTAGACATTGCCGGACCAGTTTGGACAGATAAGGAAAATGGTTACAATCCTGCTGGTGCAACCGGCTTTGGTGTCAGGACTTTGGTTAACTGGGTAGTCGGTTAATCAATTCGGGTGGGGAAATCCCACCCACCGCAAAGCGGAAAAGCGGAAGTCAAAAGAAAAGCAGTATAGGCTTTTTAGGAATTTAAAATGGTTGGTTTATTTACGCCGTAATAATCATTTAACTCATCATAGCAGGAAGCGGGAGTAACAAAACTACATTTATAATTGTATTTATCTAATAAGTTGGGAACACGTTCTGCTAATACTGCTCGAATCAGAATAAATATTAGTATCCAGAACAATTAACTTTCTCATCGTTATATTGTACTTTCTTTAGCATTCTGGAAATCTGCAAATAATTCATCTTCACTAATACCTCTTGTTTCCAGCAATTGTTTGATTTTTTGCACTGCTTCTTGTAAAGCCATTAAATCTTGTTTTTGAGGAGTAGGTTGTGTTGGTATGTAATAACCTATTGGTACTCCATGAGAAGTAATTGCGATTGGTTCAGATGTTTGTTGTGTGTACTTATGTAAATTGGCACGAAATTCTTTGATTCCTACAGATTGGATGTCCATAATAGTGAATTGACAAAATGTGTACACCTGAGTACACTATAACATGGACTTTCAGTTATTGATAATCAAGCGGTGTTTTTAGAAAAGTCAGGAAGAAAGGTAGAAATTCCGGCTTGTTCTAAGTTGGAAATGGCGCATTATTTGTTTGATTTTGTTGTTTAATGGAATAAAATCACATTTTTATTTTTACTAGGATTTTTGAAAATGACAGTGCATTTACCTGAAATTGGTATTCCTGCTATTCGTAGAGGAAAATTATTACTGGAAGAATATCCTCAAAACATTGTTGGTAGTTTTTGGGTAATGTGTGGTCCGTATGGATTTAATAATAAACAAATTCCTGATTGGTGGATTGATATTGATTCAGCACAGGGTATTATTAATGCCTTTGAACAAGGTTTGTTTATGGGAGAATATAAAAATCCTCTATACTCAGGATTTTGTATTATTATTTTTGCAGATTCTTCTAATCCTGCTCATTTATCTTATGTAATTGAAAATCTGAGAATGAGGAAATATGAGGGGATTCATTTATTAAAAATAATGGCACGAAATAATATATTTGCTCAGACAGAAGTTAGTTATCCTGAACAGTTTTTAAGTTATCGTTATGGGGAAGAAAACCCTAATTATAAATATCTTCGAGAAAAACTAGATCATTGGTCAGTTCATGTCTGGGAAGATTACTGTAGTTATCTAATGTCGAAACATGGTCAATGGATATTTTACAACTATTGTAAAAAAATTAATGCTGTTAAAGATGAAGTCCAAGCTACTGTAGAGAAAGGTACTAAACCTCTAGTTTTAACAGAAGGAGAAACTGATCCAATTTATATTAAAACCGCCTTAGAATTACTAGGAGAAAAAGAAATTTTAGCACAAGTTGATATTGAATGGGTTGGTGCTTCTATAGGTAAAGGGGAAAGTATCAATACTGGTGAAGGTGGTTTAAAAAATACGAGAGATGTTTTGCTTTCTAACCCTAAATTCTTAACTAGAAAAGTATTATTGATTTATGATTGGGATACTAAAAAGCCTAATGAAGACTATGATCAATTAAAAATTAGAACAATACCTCAACAAAAGAATAGAAAATTCAAAAAAGGTATTGAAAATCTATTTCCTGATCATTTATATGATGATTTATCTAGTGATCCTTTATTGAAAGAAAAATTTTATCCACTAAAAACTGAATATGGTGATTATGGAGAAGAAAAGGAAATTGAAGTATTTCAAAAAATGAAATTTTGTAAATGGATATGTGAAGAAAGAAAACAGGCTGAAGATTTTGTTAATTTTAAGATCATCATTGATTTTATCAAAGATTGTTTAGGAACATTTACTTATTAAAGTTTATCGTTCGAGCGATTAGTAAAGATGCACGCGGCTACGCAAATAATTTAATCACAGGTTTACCTATTCTAGTCGGTTTGGGGTTAGCCGTCCCAACTAAATAGACTACAGTTATTGTAGCTACAAAATTGATCAACTTTAGAAAAATTTTTATCATTTTTCAGAGGTGTGTCGATTTGGGTATCTCAAACCCTTACCCCGTAACGTTTCCAGAAGTGAATCCTTTCCAAACACACTTCCCCGCAAGGGGATGAAAACTTTGTAAACCGGGCGCTCTCACGAAAGCTTTTATTCGCAGAAAACCCAGAAGTTCAAACCTATGTAGAGGAACAAGAGGATGGCCAAGACTAACGATGCGATCAAAATTATTGATAAAATTACTAGCAGCGACCCAGAGCTTGAGGCATTAGTAGAAGAAGTCAGCCCTCTAAATATTGACAAAAAGTACATCTTAAATCTTTTCGCAAACATCCCAGAAGTCCTAAAAAGAAGCGACCTCCTCTCTCCTTTGATGTCAA
>NZ_JAYGHC010000010.1:0-132306 GCF_034932285.1 Cronbergia sp. UHCC 0137 | reverse complement strand
GTACAATAGAACACATTAATCGTCGGTTAAAGATTTTTAAAATTCTCTCTTATCCCTATCGTAACAGACATCGAAGATTCGGATTAAGAGCCAACTTAATTACGGGTCTTTATAATTACGAATTAGCGAATTAATTTCCCCTGAAAACTTATTAATTTAGAATAAACTAGAATAAACGTTGAGCTTTTAACAATTAGCTGAACTATTTTGTGCTACCCTATTTTTAGGATTTTTGATAATAGTGATAGCGAATAACTGCTGTAAGCAGTTCAATCTCACTCAACTACTCAAAAAACTGAGGTATTTTGACAACTTTATCAATAGGAAAACAAACTAAAGCTTAACCGTTTATTATAGCATAAAATATTTTTTCAAGAGGTCTTATCAATTAGCCACTTAATTCTTCTCTTCATTAATTTTGTCTATAATTTCGTTTTTTACTTCAATTTATTAGTCTAACTTATAATCTGTATCTTGAATATCTTCATTTATTTATCTTTTTCTCCCTCTGGGTGGTGTTCATTCTTGTTGCTCCTTATTGACAATGGATTTTGATCCCATTTTTGGCGTTTTTCTTTTTTGCCAATGTATTTTCTCAAAAATATGTTATTTTTTATTCTCAGTTTTATTTCTTGTCTATGTAATTCCACCCCTGTGACAGTTGGGGTGCGGAATGTGGGCTTGAAGGAATCGGGGATCTGAGTATTGGGTATTATGCGTATTAAATTTGTTTTAGTGACAGTATAAATGTTATGAATTATAAGTTAAAAACTTTTTACTTGAACTGTGTTAGACCAATCTATAACTGAAATCGTTAAACCTACTACGCGCTTACCTAATCAACGCTGGCAAATTGCCCCAGAAAATAAGATATTAGCTCAAAATCTGGCAGATTTACTCAATATATCCCCAATTATTAGCCAATTGTTGATTAATCGGGGTATTGAAACCCCTGAACAAGCACAACTATTTTTAGATCCTGAATCTTTAATTTTGCCTTCACCGTTGGAAGATTTTCCAGATTTGGCAGCTAGTGTAGAATTATTGCAGGAAGCGATCGCTCTGGAAACCAAAATTGCTATCTGCGGTGATTATGATGCTGATGGCATGACTAGCACGGCTTTATTGTTGCGTAGTCTTCGCGCTTTGGGTGCTAATGTTGATTATGCCATACCTAGCCGGATGCACGATGGTTATGGGATTAATCAACGCATTGTGGAAGAATTTGAGCGGGAAGGGGTGGGTTTAATTCTGACTGTAGATAATGGTATATCAGCTTTTGAACCCATTGCTAGAGCTAGAGAACTCGGTCTAAAGGTGATTATTACCGACCATCACGATATCCCCCAAAAGTTACCACCAGCTAACGCTATTTTAAACCCTAAATTAATCGCTGAATCTTCACCTTATCGGGGTATAGCTGGTGTGGGTGTGGCTTATATTTTGGCGGTGTGTTTAGCGCAACAATTAGGGGAAATTAAGGGTTTAGTTGCCCCGATGTTAGCATTATTTACCTTGGGAACTATTGCAGATTTAGCTCCTTTAGTTGGTGTTAATCGTCGTTGGGTAAAACGTGGTTTAAAGCTTTTACCTAAATCACAATTAGCAGGAATACAAGCATTAATTCAAATAGCTGGTGTGCAAGCAACTGAAGCAGGAGAAAAAAGTCAAAATGGAAAATCTTTGAAACCTGAAGATATTGGGTTTCGCTTGGGTCCGAGAATTAATGCGATTGGTCGAATTGGTAATCCACAGATTATGATTGAATTGCTGACTACCGATGACTTTGGAGTTGCAATAGAAAGAGCAATGCAGTGTGAACAAACCAATATCCAACGTCAGCAGATGTGTGAAGAAATTGGACAGGAAGCGATCGCTATTGTTGAAGATTTGTATATAAACTCTTTACAAACAGACCGAGTATTAGTTATCGTTAAAGAAAATTGGCATCATGGTGTAATTGGCATTGTTGCTTCTCGGTTGTTAGAACGCTATGGTGTACCCGTTTTTATTGGTACTTATGAAAATGAAACGATCATTCGCGGTTCAGCGAGGGGAATACCTGAATTTAACGTTTTTGAAGCTTTAGAATATTGTGATGATTTGCTAGGTAAGTATGGGGGACACAAAGCTGCGGGGGGATTTTCCTTACCAGCAGAGAATTTACAAGAATGGCGATCGCGTTTAGCTAAATTTGCAAATCAATGTTTAGAACCCCAACACCTAAAACCACTGCTAAAAATAGATGCTGAAGCCAATCTCAATCAAATTAATCAACAACTTTATCAACAACTAAATATCCTTCATCCTTGTGGAATTGAAAACCCTGATCCTGTGTTTTGGACGGCTAATGTACAAGTAGTTGAACAAAAAATTGTCGGCAAAGGTCATATTAAATTAACTTTAACACAAATCGTCGAAAATGTCAGACATGAAATTAAAGCGATCGCTTGGCGTTGGGGTGACTATTTTCCTCTACCATCTGCTTTAGATATTGCTTACAAACTACGAGAAAATAACTTTAATGGTAATACAAATATTGAAATGGAATTAATAGGTGTGAGGCTGGCAAATCATCCATCCCCATTTTTTACTTTACCATCAAAACCATCACGCGGCACTTTTGAACATCAGCAACGTCAATATAGTTGTGGGATTTATCAAAATGACTTGGGTTCAGAATTAAGAATTAAAAACTCTGAAGGTAAAATATTAGTCATGCAATCAGGAAATAATATTGGTCTTTTGGGTTTAAATCGTCAAGAAGCCAAAAAAGTTGATTTATCTAAAAAACCTTATAATGAAATTATCCAAGCTGCGATACAATCTTTGTCGTAAACTTCTACAAAACTTTACTTTTTGACATCTCAGGAGAAATTGCTGTGGCTGCTATCACTATCAACATTCCAGATGAGCAATTACAAAAACTGCAAGAAATAGCAGAGGAAAATGGTATTTCCCCAGAAGAATTATTACGCAGTAGTATAGAAAATTGGCTCCATTATCCCCAAGAAAATCTAGAACAAGCTAAACAAACAAAAATGGGCGTTGCTGAATTAAGGTATGAAAGTCAAAAATTCTATCTCCCAAACTCTTACTCTCTGCGCCTCTGCGTCTCTGCGTGCAATAAAATCGTACTTCACTCAGCAACACCCAAAAATGTTAGCTGATGATGTTAAAGAACTCCAACAAATCTGTATTGAAGAAGATTATTTCTTAGAAATTCCCTCTCGTCAAGACCGGACTAATTTGTTTTTTTAATACCTGCAATGAATTTTTTGTGTGATACTAATATCATTAGCGAATTAGTAGTCTGTAGGGTGTGGTTCGGCAAGCTCACCAACCACGTCAGACAGAATATTTTAGGCTAAAATCACCAATTTTAAGTTTCTGACGCACCTTATTTGATCTAACTAGCAACTTACATAAATACATTATAATTTTCTTAAATTGAGTTTAATGATACTACTATATCAATTATCGGGGCAGAATATCATCAAAACGAAGTTGAAGAGATGGTAAAAGAGGAGATATTATTGATTGACCAAGACGGTATTGTTGCTGGCTATAATCTTCTCCAATCAGTTGACAAACAGTAAATGTAGGTTGTTTTGGTTTGCCAATAAACACAACGCCACCTAATCCCCGATAATCAACAATCCAATATTCAGGAATACCTAATAAGGCATATTCTTCAACTTTACGCGCGTAATCTGTTTCCCAATTAGTGCTGACAACTTCAACCACTAATTTAATTGATTGTCCCAAGACAATAACTGGTTCTTGTTGCCAGAAAGGTTCATTGTGAAGCACTGTTTCATCTAGTAACGTAAGTTGCTAGTTAGAGAAAATGTCTGATATGGCTAACGCCTCCCGTAAGGGATACAGGATGTCCAGGATTAAAGGATTTACAGGATTAAAACACAATACAGTTCAGTCAAAAATTTGTTCTTCTCATTTCTCTGTGTCCTCTGTGCCTCTGTGGTTCGTTTAAAAAAGAATTTCAGGCTCAACTGAACCGTGTTGGATTAAAACAAAAAATTACTTACCAATGATCAACCTCAACTAGATAACTAGCAACTTGAGTTAGTACCACAATATCAGGACGGCGGGCAGTGGCAGTTTCGGCGAAAGGACGAATCAAACAAGTGCGAGGAATAACCCAGGGAAGTTGGGCAGCAGTAATAGTAATACCCAGTTGAGTTGCCAGTTTACCACCGACGGCTTCATGGGGTCCGGTGGGTTCCATATCAATTAATTCTCCGTCTGCAAGTTCATAGCGGGGGTTGTGACTATATTCGCTGAGGAATTGTTCAAAGGTGACTGAGTTTTTTAACACTTGAAGCATAAGTTACCTTCGTCAGAGGAAACATTCTTTGTTCCCTAAATAATACACTTATATTCTATATTGAGATTTGCAGCAGCGATCGCCATCTAACTACTTATACCTGTAAAATTAAATTCACCCATGAATCAAATAATCTGGATAGCACGACACGCCAACCGCCTTGATTTTGTAAACCCTGATTGGTTTCTCACCGCCGAGAGACGCTATGATCCACCTTTATCAGATGATGGTATGGTACAAGCCAAACAATTAGCTACCAGACTCAAAGGAGAAAAAATTACCCATATTTTTGCTTCCCCTTTTCTCAGAACAGTACAAACGGCTAACGCAGTTGCAGAAATTCTAGATTTACCGATTAAACTAGAAACGGGTTTGAGTGAATGGCTAAATATTGAGTGGATGACCGAAGAACCCGAAAAACTGTCAACTCCAGTTTTAGCGAAATTATTCCCCCGGATTGACATTAGCTACACTTCCCGCATTGCCGCACAATACCCCGAAACTCAGGAAAAAGTCCGCCAACGTTCTGGACAAACTGCTAGATGTCTCGCTGCTGAGTTCTTTCCCGATGATATCTTACTTGTAGCACATGGAGCTTCTGTATTGGGGTCTGCAATGGGTCTAGTAGGGGAAATTGCTAAAAGTGAAGTTAAGGCTTCCTTATGTTCCTTAGTAAAAGTTGTGCGCCAAGATTCAGAATGGTTGCTAGAACTAAAAGGAGATACTTCTCATTTAAGCCAAATTGAAGAAGTGGTGCGATTTGCTTAATTAAATTCATGGGAACTTCTACCTACAATCTTAGGACTTACGCACAAGTCACTGAAAAACAAACCACAGAGGCACAGAGTTCACAGAGAAATGAGGTTTTGAGAAATATTTTGCGTAAGTCCTGAATCTATTTCTTTGCGACTTTGCGCGAAACAAAAAAAGATTAACTAGCTGATAAATTTTATGACTTTGTTACTAGCAGGAGATATCGGTGGAACGAAAACTATTTTACGACTGGTGGAATCTTCAGATTCATCGAGTTTAATTACACTGCATCAAGAGAGTTTTCGCAGTGGGGATTTTGCCGATTTAGTGCCGATGGTACAAAAGTTTTTGGCTACAGCTAATTCTCCCATACCCGAAAAAGCCTGTTTTGCGATCGCTGGACCCGTAGTTAATAATACTGCCAAATTAACGAATTTAGCCTGGTACTTGGATACAACCAGATTATCACTACAATTAGGCATTCCTGCTATTTCCTTAATTAATGACTTTGCTGCGGTTGGCTATGGAATTTTTGGTTTAAGCAAAAAAGATTTGCTGACCTTACAACCAGGGTTACACCAACCAGAAGCGCCAATGGCAGTTATCGGGGCTGGGACTGGCTTAGGACAAGGTTTTTTGATTAAACAGGACAATCATTATCAAGTCTTCCCTTCCGAAGGTGGACACGCCGATTTTGCCCCCCGTACTGAGTTAGAGTTTCAACTGTTGAAATATCTGTTGGATAAACATGATATCCAACGAGTTTCTGTGGAACGAGTCGTTTCTGGCTTGGGGATTACTTCTATTTACCAATTTTTGCGAGATAGACAATTAGCCAGCGAATCACCAGATATTGCTCAAGTGGTGAGAATTTGGGAACAGGAAGCAGGTAAAAGCGAAAAAACCGTAGATCCCGGTGCAATGATTGGTATGGCCGCACTAGCCCAGAGCGATCGCCTATCGGAACAAACCATGCAGCTATTCGTCGAGGCCTACGGTGCAGAAGCCGGTAATCTAGCCCTCAAACTCCTACCTTACGGAGGATTATACATTGCCGGTGGCATCGCCCCTAAAATCCTGCCCCTGATGCAAAAAAGCAATTTTCTGTTAAACTTTACCCAAAAAGGCCGAATGCGTTCCATCCTAGAAGAAATACCGGTGCATATAATTCTTAATCAACAAGTAGGGTTAATTGGTGCGGCGTTGTGTGCCTCTAGGTTATAAATATCAGCAACAGTGATCTCTGCATCTACAAATGCTAAAACTATGACCATGCGATTTTTATTACCTTTCATTGCTGTTGCTTCTGTCTACAGTGGCCATGTTCTCGCTGAAGTGCGTCCACCAAAACCTGCAACTTCTCAAAAGAAACCAACTGTTCCAAAAGTAGTGCAGCCAAAATGGAAGGTATTTACTCCTCCAGATAAGAGTTTTAGTGTTTTAATGCCAGGAAGACCTAAAAAGAAAACTCAAGTTCAAAAAACCTATATGGGGAAAATAAATTTAGAAATGTTTGTCGCTCAACCTCCCCAACAGGAAGTTGTTTATTTAGTAACTTACAATAGTTTTCCTTTTAACTATGCTCAAATGGCCAAACCCCAAACAATTCTTAATCAAGCCCGGGATAATACTTTAAAAGCTACTCGAAGTAATTTAGTCAACCAGCGTAATATTCGTAGTTCTAACGGTCATCCAGGCAAGGAAATCGAGTATGTAGACTCTGCTGGTAAAATTACCAAAGCCAGGATGTATTTTGCAGAAGGACGTTTATATCAAGTCATGGCTATAGTTTCTAAAAAGCAGAAACCTACTTTAGAAAAAACTATTGTGGGGTATTTAGATTCTTTTCAATTGGTTTTAAAAAAGTAAATCTTGTCCATCCATTGAAGTTCTGATGCGATCGCCCGTGATCAAGATAACTTACATTACTACAATCCCATCCACCCATGAACATGAATGAATTTTTTATCAATCAGTGACTTCTATACTAACTCAAGTTGCTAGTTATGAATTTATCGGATATTTTGTAGTCTGTAGTAGTCTGTAGGGTGCGTCAGACAGAATAATTTAGACTAAAATCACTAATTTTAAGTTTCTGACGCACCTCATTTGATCTAACTAGCAACCTACGTTACTACACATAAACACCCGAAAAAATGAACACGATGTTAAGAAAATTGGAAAAGGGGACAAAGCTCCTATGCCAAATCACACAACATCTGTTAACTTAGACTGTGTTAAAAGTACAGAAATTTACCACTACCACCAATACTAAAATGAAAATCAAACATCAGGGTTTTCCCATTTCTAAATTACCCTTACGAACCTGCCTCACAGCTTTATTAGTTATTTCTAGTAGTTCCGTACTAATACCCGCTGAGGTAAACGCAGGTGCTAACCCAATCTTAACAGCGCAAGTTCCAGTAGGTGCAACAATTATTTACGTCAACCCTGCCACCGGTCAAGATATAAGTGGTGCTGGGGCTACAGAAGCCGCTCCCTATAAAACTATTACCTTTGCTATCTCCCAGTCCCAACCCGGTACAATAATTCAACTAGCTAGTGGAACTTATAGCCGAAACAGTGGAGAAACCTTCCCACTCCTACTAAAACCAGGAATAAGCCTGACAGGTAACGAATCAGCAAAAGGTCAAGGAACAGTAATTACAGGTGGTGGTTTTTACACCAGCCGCACCTTTGCCAGACAAGATATTACGATCTTAGCCAACGATAATACCACAATCTCAGGCGTTACAGTTACCAACCCTAACTCACGGGGGACTGGGATATGGGTCGAGTCCAGCAACCCAGCTATCAAAAATAATACCTTTATTAATAGTTCCAGAGAAGGTATTTTTGTTACAGGTACCGCCAATCCCAAAGTTGAAAATAATGTCTTTATGAAAAATAAAGGCAACGGTATTTCCATAGCTAAATCGGCTCAAGGCGAAATTCGCCAAAACCTATTCCAAGATACAGGTTTTGGTTTAGCAATTGGTGGTAGTTCCACACCCCTAATAGCAGAAAACCAAATCCTCGAAAACACAGATGGTATTTTTATCTCCGAATCTGCTCGACCTATCCTACGTCAGAATGTAATTCAAAACAATACACGAGATGGTATTGTCACAACTGTGAATGGGCTTCCCAACCTTGGCACTAATGACAATCCTGGTGGCAACCTAATCCGCAATAACAAACGTTATGATCTCAACAATGCCACCAAAACTCAAAAAATTCTGGCTATAGGCAACGATATTGATCAAAAGCGGATTTTTGGGTCAGTGGAGTTTGTTGCCGCAACCGTTACACCACCTGCTGGTGGTCCTGTAGCCTTCCAGGATGTTCCTACAGGTTACTGGGCTAAAGGCTATATTGAAGCCCTAGCTTCCCAAAATATTATTGCTGGTTTTCCTGATGGAAGTTTCAAGCCTAATGAGCCTGTAACTCGCGCCCAATTTGCTACCATTATTACCAAAGCTTTTAATCCTTCTCCTCAACGTGCAGCTACAGATTTCAAAGATGTGAAAAGCAATTTTTGGGCTTATGGAGCGATTAGATCAGCTTCCCAAAGTACATTTCTCAGAGGCTATCCTGATAATACATTTAAACCACAACAAGAAATTCCTAGAGTACAGGCTTTAGTTGCCTTAGCCAATGGGTTGGGTTTAACTGCCAATAATCAGAATATTCTCAGCTTTTACAGTGATGCTGCCCAAATTCCCAGTTATGCCACTGCTTCAGTCGCGGCGGCAACTTCTCGCCAATTGGTAATTAACTATCCTACCGTTAAACAGCTTGCCCCTAATCGTCAGGCTACAAGGGCAGAAATTGCGGCCTTTGTTTACCAAGCTCTGGTTAATGCTGGCAGAGCGCCGGCAATTACCTCTCCTTATTTGGTAACTGCACAATAGTTAATAGTTGTCTGATCTATTTCGGTGGGTTCAGCGGACGCTGTTCCCATCGCCACAAGAATATGATTAGACCTATAATGCCTATTTGCAGTGCTAGGTTAGGTAAAGCTGTGTCAAGATTTCTGCCAGCTAATACCTGAAAAAAGAAAACAAATGCACCAATAAAACCAGAAGCACCAACTCCAATATAGATAAATTGTCGCAAGCCACGATAAGGGGCAGAAATTTCAGCTTTGAGGCGGGCATATTGTTTGGAATCAGGCCGATTTTGGGAATTGGGATCTATCATGGGTAAATGATGCTATAATAGTTAGCTGTGTACGCCGATGTGGCTCAGTGGTAGAGCAGCTGATTCGTAATCAGCAGGCCGTGGGTTCAAATCCCATCATCGGCTTCTGTACGTTCGCAAATTATATGTCGCTGTCGTTTGCCAGATTATTTGACCGCGTTGCCAAATTATTGTCTCTCACGGTCAATACTTTGCTTATTATTATAGGCTCTGTCAGAATTAAACCCAAGGCCTGCTGATATTTCAACCCACCTAAAAATTTTTTCGTATTATTACATGAACGTCTTTCAACCCACCCCACTCCCGGAGGGGTGTTGAAACCCACATTCCGCACCCTGAACTGTCACAGATCAAAAAAGCCTAGCAAGTAGTACATCCTATCTGCCTCATCTCCATGGAAATCAGTAATCTTCAAACTCCCCGCATTGCCACCGTTCACCGTACCACTGGCGAAACCGATGTAAATGTCACCATCAATCTTGACGGTACAGGTATTTGTCAAACCTCAACAGGTATTCCATTTTTAGATCATATGTTGCATCAAATCGCTTCCCACGGACTGTTTGATTTGGATATTCAAGCTCAAGGAGATTGGGAAATTGATGATCACCACACCAATGAGGATGTAGGCATTACTTTAGGACAGGCTTTATACCAGGCATTAGGTAATAAAAAAGGTATTGTTCGTTTTGGTAATTTTCTTGCTCCTTTAGATGAAGCCTTGGTTCAAGTAGCCTTAGACTTTTCTGGACGACCTCATTTGAGTTATGGTTTAAATATTCCTACTCAACGGGTGGGAACTTATGATACTCAATTAGTGCGAGAATTTTTTGTGGCTTTAGTAAATCATAGCCAAATGACCTTGCATATTCGCCAATTAGATGGTATTAATTCTCATCATATTATTGAAGCAACATTTAAAGCTTTCGCTAGAGCCATGCGAATGGCTGTAGAAATCGATCCGCGTCGGGTTGGAACAATTCCCAGTTCAAAAGGTGTTCTATAATACGGAGGTAAATTTGGTAAATAGGAGATAATTAACGCGCGTCAAGTGCAAGCGATGACAAATCTATGGGAAAACCTGCAAATACAAACTTGGTAGTTTTTAAAATTAATTGAGATGAAGTCTGTTGTAGATACATTTGATTCTCCATTGAACCCTACAGACACTCAGCTAGTAGTCTTAACTTCTGAGTTACGAAAGGTCTATCGCACGGGATTTTGGCTAAATCAAAAGATTGTATCCCTCAAAAGCTGTTCTTTACAAGTTCACCAAGGGGAAACTTTTGGTTTATTGGGACCCAATGGTGCTGGTAAAACCACACTGCTGAAACTTTTGCTAGGGATTATTCGTCCCACTTCTGGCAGAGGATTGTTGCTAGGTAGACCACTGGGCGATCGCTCTGTTAAACAACGTATTGGCTACCTACCAGAGAACACTTACTTGTACGACTATCTGACCGGTTGGGAATTTTTAGAGTTAGCTGCTGGATTGTTCCAAATTCCCCAGAACATCCAACGTCAACGCATTCCCCAACTTCTAGAATTGGTTGGTTTATCCCTAACTGATGCCCGCAAAAAAACCCTGCGTCGTTATTCTAAAGGAATGTTACAACGGGTCGCTATGGCTCAGGCATTAATTAATGACCCAGATTTGGTATTTTTAGATGAACCCATGTCTGGACTCGACCCCCTGGGACGCTACCAAATGCGGGAAATTATCTTATCGCTGAAAGCTGCGGGGAAGACGATATTTTTCAACAGCCATATTTTGAGCGAAGTCGAACAAATTTGCGATCGCGTTGCTATCCTAGCTCAAGGACAATTAATTTGCTCTGGTTCTCTCAACGAACTCTTAGATAGCAAAACCACATATCACGTCAAAGGTCAAGGGGGTGACAGCGAAATTCTCAAAAAATGGATATCTAGTTTAGAATTTATATCTAATGGTTCTTGGCAAGGCATATTACAAGACGATTATTATGATTTTCTGGCCAGTCTCCGGTTAATGGGAGGAAAAATCATCACCATGAACCTATCTCGTCAATCTCTGGAAGAATTTTTTATCGAACAAACCACTGCCAAAACTTCATCCCATGATTAATTGGTTAAAAACTTAGCACCTGTTTTAAACTAACTTGATCATATTTTCCTGATTAATTGAGCTTTAAGGTGGTATTTACTTCATGGCTGTTGTTAATTGAGATGCTTTTAGAGAACTCCACAAAAAAGATGATCCAATTTCACCAAATCAAAGCGACTTTTCTTCCCCCTGCTAGAAAGCTCCCTGCACCCCTGCCGTCATAACGATGGGATATTTTTTTAGTTGGAAGTCTCTTAAAGCCTCACGGGTGGCACACCACCCTATACAAATCTCAGAAAAAAATCAAATCCTTTTCCCCTTGATCTCAACCCTTGGAAAAATGTTGCACTTTACCATTAAACTAACTTTGCTAAAAATTCAAAATAAAACCAATAAGTCTTACCCGGAAAACTAAAAATTTGCCTGAAAATAAGAGTGTTGGGTAATTTAAATATTTAAGTATAAGTCAACGGTAAAATGTTGAAACATTACTTCAAAAATAGTAGTTTCAGAGTCTAAGGTAAATATGCTTAATAAGAATTTGTGGAAATTTCTAGCTCATCCAATTATGGGCGTGGCGATCTTAACTACTGTTAATATAGCTTTGCCATCTGTGAGCCTAGCGGAGAAACAAGCAGCTTCAAACACCCAGACAATAGTTACAGACTATCTATTGGGTGGCGGTGATCTTGTCCGAGTCAACGTATTTGAAGTACCAGAATATACGGGAGAGTATCAAGTTCCTCCTGGTGGTTCAATTAACTTACCTCTAATTGGTAGTGTATCTGTCCTTGGACTAACAACCGAGCAGGCCGCTGACAAAATTTCTCAAAGATATGCTCGCTTTCTCAAACGTCCTTTGATTTCTGTTAACCTATTGTCCCCACGTCCCATTAATATTTTTGTAGCTGGAGAAGTGACACGTCCTGGAGCTTACACCCTGAGTTTACAAGGTGGAGCAGGTAACAATCCAGGGGTGCAATATCCAACCGTACTAGCTGGATTGACCACAGCCCAAGGGGTAACATTAGCAGCAGATGTAACTAAAGTCCAATTACGGCGGAAAGTAGGGCGTTCTGGTCAGCAAACCATTACTCTTAACCTGAAAGAAATCACTCAAACAGGCA
This sequence comes from Cronbergia sp. UHCC 0137, assembly GCF_034932285.1. Taxonomy (NCBI): domain Bacteria; kingdom Bacillati; phylum Cyanobacteriota; class Cyanophyceae; order Nostocales; family Nostocaceae; genus Cronbergia; species Cronbergia sp. UHCC 0137. The sequence continues at coordinate 119,792 of NZ_JAYGHC010000010.1, read as the reverse complement.
ATATCCCCCTAGATATTACCTTACGGGATGGAGACACCATAGTTGTACCCACGGCAACCAGTTTAAACATTGCAGAAGCCCGGAATTTATTTGCTTCTAGTTTTGCTGCTAGTCCCAATGCACCCCGCACTGTGGCGGTAATTGGTCAAGTTTACCGTCCTGGTTCTTATTTGGTGACGACAACTGCTGGTGCGCCTGGTGGTGACAGTGTAGGGGCGCTGACCAGTGGTTTACCAACAGTCATGCGATCGCTACAATTAGCTGGGGGAATTACATCTCAAGCAGATGTTCGGAATATCAAATTACGACGACCAACCAGAATTGATTCAGAACAAACTATAGATATTAATCTTTGGGAATTGTTGAAAACTGGTGATATTAACCAAGATGTGCTGGTGCAAGATGGAGATACCATTATTGTCCCCACTGCAACTAATATTAACACCGCAGAAGCCACTGAATTAGCAACCACCACTTTATCACCGGCAACAATTCAAGTGGGAGTGGTCGGTGAAGTGAAAAAACCTGGTTTAACATCTCTACAGCCAAATAGTTCGTTAAATCAAGCATTACTGGCTGCTGGTGGATTTAATGATGCTAGAGCTAGTAGTAAAGCTGTAGATTTAATTCGTTTGAATCCCAATGGAACTGTTACTAAACGGGTAGTGAAGATTGATTTTTCTAAAGAAATTAATGATCAAACAAATCCTATCCTTCGCAATAATGATGTTGTCGTTGTCGGCCGTTCGGGAATAGCTAAGACCAGTGATAGCTTGAATATTATCGCTAGTCCTTTAGGTATTATCGTGAACTTACTCAGATTGTTCGGTTTCTAGGCAACTTATCTGAATTAATCATTATTTTATTCTAACAGGGATGGTTTACTGTCCCTGTTTTTCAGTTTATTTAGGGCTTGCTGATAGCGTAGCGTGCCGTTAGGCATATAACCCACATTCAGCAATGGTTTCAGCCTTTTATTAGTTCATTTCTTCGTACACCTTAACAGGGGTACTCCTATTACCTAGCTAACCATTTGATAATTTCACCATTAACAATATTTGGAACTTCGTCATGGGGACAATGACCTGCACCAGGAATTGGTACAATTTTAATATCTTGGCCATTTTCTTGGGCTTCTTCGTAAATTTTAGCTCCAGAAATTGGAGTCCAAGGATCATCCGCACCCCAAATTACTAATAAAGGAGATGATATTTTAACTAATAATTCCTCTGGAGTGGGTCCTGGGGGTGCGGTGAGGATAGAAGCAAAAACCTGTTGCGCGCCTGGGTCACAGGATGGAGTATAAAGTAAATCTACAAGTTCGTCGGTTACAGCAGAGCGATCGCGATATACTTGATAAAGTGTGCGACGGATTTGGGACTTTTGACGAATCCGGTTAAACACGAATTTACCAGTTACAGGATTAGCCACCAACTTATTAAAAGTACCCATCACCAACCGCAACACCGGGTTCAACTCATGGGAACGATGACTCAATCCCCCAGCAGAGTTAATTAACACACCCCCAACCCCAATTTCGGGATGTTCCGCTAACACCATTAAACTCAAAAGTGCGCCAATTGAATTACCAACAAATACCGCCGGTTCTTGGATATGTGCATTCCAAAAATCTTTTAGTAGTTCTACCCACACATCCATGCTATAATTAATAGTTGCTTTGTCAGAACCACCAAACCCCAAAAGATCCAAAGCAAAAACCCGATAACCAGCACCAGCTAACACCGGAATATTTTTTCGCCAGTGACCAATGGAAGCACCAAAGCCGTGAACCAGCACCAGAGGGCGACCTACACCCATTACAGTATATTGTATTTTGTAACCTTGCCAAGTCCAAACCTGTTTTTCATAAGTTGGTAATTGCTGGGTAGTTATCGTCATTAGTTAAGATTCCTAAAGTATTATTATCTTATTGTAATATTCTACCATACTTAAAAATTCTTGATTTAGTCATTTTTCTGCACATAAACATCCCTAACAGGAAAGGGAATTTTAATACCTTCTTGTTGATAGCGTTTATGTAGCTTCTTGACAAACAAATGTTTTCCGATCCTCTGGTCAAAAAACTCACTAACGCGCATATAAAGAGTAAAATCTATACTAAAATCACCAAAGTTGTGAAATCTGATATATGGTTCATTGTCAACTAATGCCGGGGCGATTTCTTTCATCACCTCTTTAGCAACTTCTACCGTTACCTTTTCCACCAATTCTAAATCGCTATCATAACTTACTCCCACATTAATTGTTAAAGTAATTTCTTTGGCAGGTAAATGATAATTAGTGAAAATCGTTGAAGCCAGCTTAGAATTAGGAATAATAATCACGTTATTAGAAAATTCCCTAATCGTTGTATTTCTCCAAGTGATATCTGTGACATAACCCTGATTACCATCATCTAATTTGACATAATCTCCGGTTCTCACCTGTTGAGACATAATTAAATAGAACCCAGAAAATAAATTAGCCAGAGTATCTTGCAGTGCTAAACCTACCGCTAAACCACCAATTCCTAAAGTCGTAACTATTGGGGTAATTTGAATACCTACTGTTTGCAATAGAATTAAAGTCCCCAAAATTAAAACAGCGATTTTAGCCAAATTAGAAATTAGGGATATAGGAACTCCTTCGGTTCTTTGAATAAATATGTTGACAAAACCAGCCGTGAGTCTAGCTAAAACTAAGGTGACTGAATATAGAAAAATTATAGTTATACATTTCTGGAGAAAAATTGCAATATCTGGTTTTAGAGGTGAACTGAGAATTGCCCAGAAAAACCCTGCAACAACAAACCAAATGAAGGTCATTCTGTGCAGAGATTGAAATATAATTTCACTGCCAGGTATTTGTCGTTTAGAAACAACTGTTCTGAGTTTTTTGAAAAATACTTTTTCTCCAATTATGCCAGCCAGTAAACCAGCTACAATAAATATAATTGGCGTAATCCATTCAATCATGATTAAAATGTAATTAAAAACTACAAATTGAGATATGGTTATTCTATTTGATTCATAAAAATGAATCTTTTTAAATAAACCGCGACGATAAGAAGGAGAAGTACACATTGTAGGGGCAATTCATGAATTACCTCTAGCTGAATATAGGATAGCCTCACATAGAATCAGTATTTTACCCTGTTATGGCATTATAATCTGCTAAAGATATTTTAAAAAAATGTTTACAAAGTCAAAAAAGCTACCTGTTTTTTTCAATAGAGGCGTTCAAAACCCTATATTAACAGGACTTACTGAAAACATCACAAAAGTAGTGGTAATTCATGAATTACCGCTACCAAAGAATAAGAGTTTCAGTCACATCTTGCGTAAATTCTAATTTGAATAAATATACTAAAAAAAATGGATTTACCAATTATTTACCATCCAGATTATATCGCTCCACTGCCTCCTGGTCATCGTTTCCCGATGTCTAAATTTAAATTACTCTATGAATTGTTGTTAGCTGATAGGGTGGCAAATTTAGAACAAATTCATACTCCTGAACGTCCACCACCAGAATTAATTGAATTGGTACACACTTCCAACTATGTTCAAGCTTACTGTCAGGGAACGTTAGAACCTAAATCACAGCGACGTATTGGTTTACCTTGGAGTCCAGCCTTGGTAAATCGTACCTGTATTGCAGTAGGTGGTGCAATACTCACGGCTAAATTAGCTTTAAATCATGGTTTAGCTTGTAATACTGCCGGTGGAACTCATCACGCTTTTCCTAGTTATGGGTCTGGTTTTTGTATTTTCAACGATTTAGCAGTTACATCTCGCGTTTTACAACAATTAGGACTTGTAAAAAAAATCTTGATTGTCGATTTAGATGTACATCAAGGAGATGGTACAGCCTTTATTTTTCAAAATGACAAAACCGTTTTTACTTTCTCTATGCACTGCGAAGTTAACTTTCCCGGTACAAAGAAAACCAGTGATTTAGATGTTCCTCTCCCCATTGGTATGGAAGATGATGCTTATTTGCAAACCTTGGCTAACTACCTACCAGATTTATTAACAGAAATCAACCCAGATTTAATATTATATGATGCGGGAGTTGATACCCATTTAGGCGATAAGCTTGGTAAACTAGCTCTAACTGACACTGGCATATTTCGCCGGGAAATGCAAGTTTTAAGTACCTGTGTCAACGCAGGTTATCCAGTGGCTTGCGTTATTGGTGGCGGCTATGCTGATGATATCAAATCTCTCGTTTACCGTCACTCCCTACTACATCGTGCAGCCAGCCAAGTTTATCATCAATCTCGACTTTGAACAAAGAAAGCGGCGAATATAATTCACTGCTACACAAACAAAGTCCACCTGCGTGGACTAATGAGAAATTAAGAAAATAAAAATTTTAGGACTTACGCACTGTACAAAATGCAGATGATATGTATAAACGAAATTGCCTAGTTTTAGGCTTTTGGAATCCCAAATTAGTGCGGTGCGTCAGATAGAGGAAGTCTGTTAGATGCTCAATTATCGGGTCTGACGTGGTTGGTGAGCTTGCCGAACCACACCCTACAAGAGATAAAATTCATAATCCCTATTTAATAGATTCTGTCAATGCGTAACTCCTAAATTCATCAAAAAAAATACAGGAGTCAGAAATCAGAATGAATTATGTACGATTGGCGGATGTATAATTGGGTTTAAGAACCGACAAAATCTATGATTTGGTGGTCAATAAGAAAGTGGTGAGTATGAATCCCCCACTAAATTTATTCTGACTCCTGGCTACTGACTCCTGACTCCTTCTTCAATAACATCCATGCCAACCTTCCCAAAAAACGACGATTCAGATAACTGGGGCTACACATTAGTAGGTTCGACAATTGATAATTTAATCCGCAATTTAGAAGGACAAACAGCAGTTGAATCATATCGAGAACGACGAGAACGTGCTGATGAATTAATGTTTGAATGTGTGGGACAGAAACCTTGCCTATTTTATATTCGTCGTCAAGGTGCTGGAAAAGACCAAGGAGAGGAAATTTGGGATTTAATTATAGCTACAGATGTAGATGATTTTCAATTACCCAAAAGATTAAAAGAATTAAAAAAAACATTAGGATTTAGAGCAGCAATTCAACAAAATGGAAATGGTGGTTTAAAAATTATATCGGCTTATTTATTACAACCAATACGAGGACAAGCTGATGGTTATGCTTTACCTTTTCGCTTGCGTTTACTCCCTAATCATCACCATCATCTTGGTATTCCAGCAAAGGCATTAGCACAAATAGCAAAAATGCCAGTTTGTGGTAATCATATACCTACAGAAGATCAATTACAAGCCTGGAAAGCTTTTTTAAAGGTTGAAGAACGCATTGCAAAAGCACGTCAATTTTGTGTTAGGTTTTTAAATCATAACTATAGTTCAAATAGCAGACAAGTCACATTTAAAATTGATCTAAATTCAGCTACCCTTGATGGTTCTGATGAAAACTATTTAGAGGTTGATAATTTTTGGGAACGAGTAAAACAGGCTAAAAATCAAGATGTAAAATTTACTGAAACTGTCCCTACAGAAAGAAATCGCCGCACTAGCCGACAATTAGGAACGATTGACAAAGTTGACCCAAAAAATCAGACCATTAATATTAGATTAGAACGGGATATAGTTGAATATATTGCAGCCGGAAATTATCAATTACCAAATAATGGATTTTTATTTTTTGACGCAGCAGGTGATATTAAACAAATTGAACGCAAAGAAAAAGCTTTAGAACAATTAAAACAGGGACGTACACAGAACCCCTATCTAGGCAACTTTTTATTTGACGCTTCTCAAGCTAGATCAATTAAAAAAACTATTAAACTTAAATCAAAAGATTTATTATTATCTTCCGCTAACCCTGGTCAAAAAGCATCAGTAGAAATGGTGTTAGCTGCTGAAGATTTAGTTTTAATTCAAGGGCCACCAGGAACAGGTAAAACTACCGTAATTGCAGAAATTTGTTATCAAGTAGCTTTGCGGGGTGGACGAACCTTAATTACTTCTCAAGCTAATTTAGCGGTAGATAATGCTTTGAGTAGATTAGTTCATAACCCTGTAATTCGTGCTGTTCGCAAAGGGAGAGCGGAAAAAGTTGGGGAAGAAGGACAACCTTTTTTGGAAGATCAAGTAATTGATAGATGGTTAAAAAATACTGCTACTGATTGCGAAACTAATCTGACTCAACGACGTGAAAATATTCAGAATCTTCAGAAGATATTAGCATTATTACCACGTTTTACAGACTATATACAAGCAGAAGAAAAATTTAATCAGCAACAACATAAATTGAAGTTAGAGAAAAGTAATTTAGAAGCAAGTTGTGAAAATCAAGAAATAGCTTATAATGAGATATTAGCAAAAAAGACTGAAATTGAATCTCTTTTGGTCGGTTTGAATGACCTACTAGATACACCAGAAAATATAAATTGGGAATCTGCGGAAGTTAAAGAATTTCTACCTCTTCTTCAACCATACTCGGAAGAAAATGAGGAAATAGAAATTTTTGCTGAAAAGGTGCGTCAAGCCATCAAGTATACTGATGAACTGGGTTTTATCCGTCCTGCGCGTGGTGTGTTTGGTTTAGCTGTTTGGTTGGGTGAAATTGAAATTTCCGAGTTTAAAACCGGATTAAGTTATATTCATGATGTCGCTGTTTCTATGGTGGAAGTTGGGGAATTAGTCGGTATTTTTCAACGAAATTCTGCCAATTTGCAAAAATTAGAAACAGATTATCAAAAATCTATTCAACAGCATAATATTCAGCCAACAATTCAAAGTTGGGAAAATCGTAAACGAGAGATTGATTATATTATTGAAGCAATGATTGAATGGAAGTCTACGGCTTCTACAAATTTGTACCAAGTTTTAAAAGATTGTCAACAATCTAATTTACCATTAACAGAAAATATGGTAAATTTACCGTTAGGTTTATTGATGTTTGCGAGTACGTTAAAAATGTCAATTGTTCCATCTGGGTATAAAGTCAATTTACCAGACTGGGAATTATTAAAGAAAGCCATAGCTTATGAAACAGAGGGATGTTTTACTGATAAACGGGGTAAACAGCACAATTTTAGTTACTTTTTGCAGCAAAATTTTAGTCATATTCCGATTGTACTATCAAAGAGCGATGCCTACGGCGCGGTTCCCGTACGCTCTCAATGGCAATCAACCCATCAACAGTTCCAAAATTATCAGCTACTCAACCCCAAACAGCGTAAATTGCTAGTTGAAAATACGCAAGTTTTTCTGATTAGACTTCAAAAAACCTACGGTAAATTATGGGAATGGAACAATATTGATTCTACTCTTACCAAAATTACAGAAGAATTATTAGATACTATCCTTGCAAATGCTCGTCAATGTATTTTTAAAGTTAAAACTGAAACTGAAGAACAGTTACAAATTCTCCAAGAACAATTAAAACATCTTCCTGAAAATAGCATTACTCAAGCAGAAATATCTACGGCTAAATTAGAGGTAGAAACAACAAAACAAAATGCTAATATCAAACTTGCACAAGTTATTAATATTTTAGTCGAAATTCAGCCGAAATTAAATATACCTATTCAATTACGCACTCTAGCAGCAGAATATCTCACCACCCAATCAAAGATTTGGGAACAACCCCAAGAATTTTTACAGCAAGTTCAATTTTGGGAAAGTCGGATAAATGAACTAGAAATCTTAATCTCATCATTAAAACCTTTTACTGTATTGGAGATAATTAAAAATTCCCTAAATCAGCATTCATTAACAATCAAAGAGGAAACTACAACTTTTACCCAGCAAATCAAAAAGATTAAAACTAAATTACGGAAATTAAGGGAAAAACTAGAATCACAGTTATCACCAGAATTAATTATAGAACGTAATTGGTTCGAGACAGTACATGATATAGTAAAATTGGAAAATACTGAATCTGAGTTATTTAATTTAGACTATTTACGCAAAATTCAAAATCAATTTGAGGTTTGGAAACAACAACTAGAAAATGAAGAAACCTATCTGGAAAAATACCAGAACTTTGTCCAAGACTGGATTAAAAAATTACGCCAACCTTCAGAACGAGATAGTCATGATTTAAGACGAATTTATTTAGATAATGCTAACGTCGTTGGTATTACCTGCGTTCAAGCTGCAAATTATAATTTCTCTGAAGAATTTCAATCTTTTGATGTGGTCATAATTGATGAAGTCAGTAAATGCACTCCACCAGAGTTACTAATTCCCGCTTTAAAAGGCAAAAAATTAGTTATGGTAGGAGATCATCGACAATTACCACCTATGCTTGATACTAGCACAGTTGAAGAAGTTGCTCAATCTATTGGTAATACCAGACAAGAAATGCAATTTTTAGAAGAATCATTATTTAAAAGTCAATTTGAAACGGCTGATAAAAGTATTAAACAAATGCTTAATACCCAATATCGAATGCACCCCAATATTATGGGAGCAATTAATCAATTTTATGATGGTAAATTAGAATGTGGTCTTTTAGAACCTGACAGCAAACGCGCTCATAATTTAGCAGGGGAAATAATTAAACCAGAACATCATTTAATTTGGGTAAAAATGCCGGGAGAAAATGAATTTAAAGAAGAACGTCAAGGAACTTCCTTTTTAAATATTCCAGAAGTTGATGTAATTGAACGTCTTTGTCAGCAATTTGAAACTGTTTGGTCTGGTAGAGTTGCTAATGGTGAACCTAAAAAAGAAATTGCTGTAATTACATTTTATGGCGCTCAACTCAGAAAACTTGATGAACGTTTACAATCTGAACTTTTCCCTTCATTGCAAATTAGAACAGGTACAGTTGATAGATTTCAAGGAATGGAAAGACCTGTGGTAATTGTGAGTATGGTTCGTAATAATCACCAAGGAGATGTAGGATTTGCTAAAAAACCGGAACGGGTGAATGTAGCTTTTTCTCGCGCTCAAGAATTATTGGTAATTGTTGGTTGTCATTCTCTATTTACCCAGCAGCGTGGACAAATTGGGAGTATGTATTCCAACGTTTCTAATATTGTGCATTTACATGGAGGGTTTATTGATGTTTCTCGCTTCGGCTGCTAAACCAATTGATGATGTTCTCAAGAATGCGGTAGAAAAAATTGAAGCTCAAAGTCCTAATTTATCGGTTTTAGTAGCGCGTCAATTTCGTTATAATTTACGTCAAAATACGCTAGAATTAACTATTAAAGAACCGCGCCAATTTAATGTTTTAGAAGAGTTTATTATCCGCGCTGGGATTGAATTTGACCCAGCACCAATAGCCGAGGAACTAGCCTCTATACTTGGTCTTGATGCTGTTTTTGTTCAAAGCACAATTGCTACTCTTCAATCTTTACAAACTTTAGCGAATAAATCACCAATTACAGTTACCGAGGAAGGACGTTTATTTTATGAAAAAGGTACTGTTCCTCAGCCACCATACTCTGTTCAAGTCTATGCTATTACTGATTTTTTAGGGGGAGATATTACTATTCAATCTGAATCTTTAAATGAGGTGATAGTGAATTTACCTGATTTAGCTAAATTTATTAAGGTTGACTCTAAATTTTTTAATATTTCTGCTTTAACATTGGAGAAAATACAGGAAATTCTTCACGCTTCAGATTTAAAATTGCATCAACCAGAAGAGGGTAAAATTGTCACTTATTTTAAGGTTTTACCAGCAAGTCAAATAATATGGAAAACTATATCTGTTTTTCTTATTTTTGATGCAGTGAAGGATAATTTGAGTATTCAAGTTAGAAGTGGTAAAAAAATTCTAGAAACGGCTTCGAGTTGGTTAGAATCACTACTCAGGGAGGATAAAATATCTTTGCTAGAATTGTGTAGAATATCTAATGAAGCAATCAATTCTGAACGGGAAACTGTCCTTAATCAAAAAAATGCCGAAATAGAATCTAGGTTAGAAAAGATTCGTGAACAGGTATTAGAAGGTAGTGTAATACAATTGCGTGATGCACAAATTACTGAAACTTTTTTAGAAGCTTTAAATTCTGCAAAGCATCAAGTTATCATTTATTTACCCTTGATAAATCAGGGTATGATTGATGATAATTTATTTAGGTTACTGGAAAAATTAGTTAATCGTGGTGTGGAAATTTTAATTGGTTGTGGAATTGTTGAAGAAGAAATTGAAGCTAAATTAAAAGCATCTGGTATACAGCTTTTTTGTTTGGGAGATTCCCATATTAAGGAAGTTATAGTTGATCAAAAAGTTTACCTTTGTGGTGCTTATGATTGGCTTTTTTATCGTGGTTATGATCTTCCTAGAGGTGAGTCGGTTTATCAAGTGAAAATTCCTCAGCAAGTTGCAGAAGCATATCAATTTATGATGAATCGTTTTCAAAATCATTTAGGGAGTTTGGAAAAATAAATAGACTATGGTGCGTCAGCAATTTAGATAACTATTTGCTTTTAATATTCTACGTCTGACGCACCCTACAAATTGGATATTTTTTTTAAATTGTAAGTACCACCCCTAAATTTCATTAATGGACTAAACTGGTTATTTGTAGTGTGGGTTTGTAAAACCTCGTTATTAACCTAATTTTCCTATGGCTAAAAAAATTGCGGCTGTTGTCACACCTGACAAAACTACTCAAGTTATTCGCAAAACTTATCCCAATTATAAGGTGATTGTACTGAATGACGATTTCAACACCTTTCAGCACGTAGCGGAGTGTTTGTTAAAATATATTCCAGGAATGACGAGCGATCGCGCTTGGGAACTCACTAATCAGGTACACTATGAAGGGCAAGCAATCGTTTGGGTTGGACCCCAAGAAACAGCAGAACTGTATCACCAACAGCTGCGACGTGCTGGCTTGACAATGGCACCTTTAGAAGCAGCTTAATCGTCATGAATAAACCCACGGATGGGAGACTGGTTTGGAATCACTCTACCCACATTTCTGGCTTAATTCCCATTTTAGAACGGCTGTGTCAGCTAGATGGTATTCACACTGTCACACCGGCAGTTATTGGACGGGTGCGAGGCCATATTCCCAAAATGCAGTTACGTGTTTCTGTACCCATTCGCGGGGGTTTTAAAGTCATCGCTAGGCAGGGTAAAACTGTGCAAGAAGTGTTTATACTTACTACTTTACCACAGGAAGAATTGGAAACCGCGATCGCGATCGCTATGAGAATTTGATCAATGTTTCCATTCTGCACTTCAGCCTAATTTTAATTATTCCTCAACACTATGCACAGCAAACTTATGTAGTGGCAAGCTGAGAATACAGGAAAATGTTAAAAAATATGACAGGGTAGTAGTAATTCTCAAAGACATGGTTACAGATTCCCAAGTGTCAGGTAATATCATTTTTTCAAGACCAAAAGCAATGCAGTAAACCAGCCAGTAAGAAAAGCTCATTCTCAATAAAATTTTCTCTGTTTCTTCTGGATCATCTGGTTTTTGCCGCTTATCCCACAGCAATAATAGCCCCAAAATACAAGCTAAAAAGGAAACAGCAACAACAAACTCATGACAAAATAGATTTACTGAGTGCATTTGCCTTAATCCCAACTATTTTTATTTCTCTACCGCAATTAGTCTAAAGGAATATTCTGGACAAATATACAAAAGATTTACAAACTGCAATAGTTAATCACTATATATGTAAAATATTGTAATGAAAACACAGGATCAAGTTAATAAGATATTTACAGCACTTTTTTGGGTCGAGTACTCTAGGTTGAAGTGCTGATCAATTAAAAAACAGGTATTAAAATTGCTATTATTTTATATAATGAAATAATTAGTTGGTTTCTTGGGTTGGTTTCTTGGAAATGTAAAATAATTAAATTAATAATGATGAACTACTCCAAAAAATCAACTCTTATCTAAAGTTCGAGCATAATTAATCAGAATTAGCGATTTATGAAGACCATACCCATTCAATTACCAGATACTGTGTTTTCTGCACTCCGTAAAACTCCTGAAGAATTTGTCCAAGAAATGAGAATTGCAGCCGCCGTCAAATGGTATGAACTAGGTGATATTTCACAAAATAAAGCAGCAGAAATAGCTGGATTGAGTCGTAGAGATTTTATCAATACTTTGTCTCGTTATCAAGTTGATTTTATGCAATATACTGCGGAAGAATTAGCTGAGGATATGACGAATGTTGATTAATCACATCATCATTAATTCTTCACCTCTAATTGTGTTATTTAAAAGTCAACAAGCGGAATTATTGCCACAATTGTTTAGAGAAATCCTAGTTCCTGAAGGAGTGTTTCAAGAAGTTACTCAGGGAAGAAAAAATGATATTGCGTCAAGACAATTATCTACTGTTTCTTGGATACAACGAGTAGCAATTGATAGCATAGAACCTGAAGTAGCAGCTTGGGATTTAGGACAGGGGGAATCGCAAGTATTGAGTCTAGCTTTGAAAAATTCAGGTTATGCCGCTATTGTAGATGATAGAGCAGCACGACGTTGTGGCAGATCATTGAGTATTATCACTATGGGGACAGGTGGTTTATTAATACTAGCTAAAAAGCGCGGCTTAATTTCTAGTATATCTCCTAGAATTGAAGCTTTGCGTGATGCTGGCTTATGGTTATCAGACAATATAGTAAATATATTAAAAAAAGAAGCTGGGGAATAAAAATTTTAGGAATGAGTGTTATTAATTTTAAAAGTTATTTTGTTTTTAACGCTGCAATATTTAAGTTAAAATTCACTTGCTTACCAGGAGTTACCAACTATGAACCAGCGACTCAATCAAGAGCAATTAAATCAAATAATCGCTGAAATACAACGTTTACAGCTACGTCAAGAAGCAGAACTTGATCAAGACCAGGTTAAGGAAATTTTACAAGAATTAAATTTATCACCAGAATTATTAGATGAAGCTTTAATTCAATTACGTCGTCGTCAAGCTTTGGAGGTAGAAAAACGCCGAAACCGTTTGATTGTTTTGGGGGTAGTTGGAACTATTATAATAGCATTAGGTTTCACAATCTTTTTTAATCAACAAAAAACTTCTCAACTGGCTAATGTTTCTACCCAGCAAGACCGTATTACTCTAGCATCAGATAATGGGGAGAATTTGAAAACTATTTCCCGTCCAAGTGAAATTTTCTATCGTGTAACTTTGGAAAATGCACCTATTGGTAACAAGTTATCTCTCTCTTGTAATTGGATTGATTCTAGTGGTACAATTGTTAAACAAAATAATTACCAAACTCGCCCAATTACTACTTCTGTTTGGGATACACGCTGTCGTCATACTATTAATTCAGACGCTAAGGTGGGTAATTGGCAGGTACAAATGTTTTTAGAAAATCGGAAAATTAGTGATGAAGGGTTTAGGGTTGAGTAATTTTATTGGTTATTGGGGTTTTGGTTGTTGGGAAGAGTTGGAGGAATGGCTCACGCAGAGACGCAGAGGCGCAGAGAGAGGAATTAAGAATGAGTTGGTGGGAAATATTTTTAAAGGTGGGGTTGAAAATTTAAGTTATGCGGGTATTTCTGCGTCGGGAATTTCTGGTTTTACTGATGCTTGGGTGAGTTTGAATGATTGTTTGATTTTGACTAGAGAACCTTTTGGACGTGTTCCTTTATTTTGGACTCAAGTGGAAGAAATAATTTGGTTTTCTTCTCAATTACAATTACTTTTATTAATTTTAGAACAGCCACAAATTAGTATTTCTGGTTTATATGGTTATAGTTGTTTTTCATATCTTCCTAGTCCTCTAACTCCGGTTAATCAGGTGTTTGTTGTACCTGCGGGAACTGAGATGCTTTGGAAACAAGAATCGGGTAAGGTATCTTTACCTCAATCTCGCAATATCTACTCTTGGTCTGAATCAGGGGAACGGTTAAATGATGAAGTAACGGCGAGTAATCAATTACAAGTTTTATTAAAGGCTTCCGTAGAATCACAGATTGTTGATTTGCATGATCAGCCTGTTGGAGTGTTTTTATCTGGGGGTTTGGATTCTTCGGTGGTGGCGGCTTTACTGGTGCAAGCCGGGGTGAATGTTCGCGCCTATACACTAGATTTCGGGGAAGAGGGGATTCCTGAATATCCCTATGCTGAACAGGTGGCGGCGTTTTTGAAGATTCCTTTGGTCAAGGTGGATGCTAGTCCTCGCAGTATAAAAAAGGCGTTGGTTTCTACTGTCCAGGCTTTAGATTTGCCTTTTGGTGATGGGGTGACTGTTCCTTTGTATCTCCTCAATCAAGCCGCTAGTCAAGAAACTCAGGTGGTTTTTAATGGGGAAGGTGGTGATCAGTTATTTGCTGGCTGGACTAATAAGCCTTTAATTGCTGCTGGTGTTTATCAAAGTGGTGAGGAAACTTTTATTCAGCAATATCTCCGTACTTTCCACCGACTTTGGGGATATGAAGCGCAAGTGTATCAGCCGGAAATATATGCACAGATTCAAGGTTTAAATGCTGAGGAATGGCTGTTGGATGCTTTTGATCCTTTTTTGTCTTCTTTGATGAATCGGCTGCGTCGTGCCAGTTTAATGTTGAAGGGAGCGCAGAATATTCATCCCCGTGCAACTGCTTTGGGTTTTGCTCATGGGTTGGGAGTGCGATCGCCCTTTTGTAGTTTACCTCTGGCTGAGTGGACTTTTCAACTATCTGGCGAACTTTGTCTCCAAGCAGCCTGTGAAAAGTATATCCTCAAGCGGGCTGTGGAAAATTGGCTTCCTCCCGAAATTGTTTGGCGACAAAAGCGGGGTATGGGTGTTCCTTTGACTTCTTGGTGTTTAAATGATTTTTGGCACGATCTAGGTGATTGGTTAAATCCGGGTATACTAAATGATGAAGGCTATTTTTCTCCTCACATCGCTGCACAAATTGTTACCGGCGAATTGGGAGGGGCTTTTCAAGGACGACGGGTGGGTGAGATTCTTTGGTTGCTGATTATGTGGCAACTCTGGTCTTCTCACGTTTTTGGGGCAAAAATCGGTAAAAAATCTTTAAATCATCCATTTTGGTTGCCTCGTGGGTTATGGAAAATGTACAGAAAAGTAGTAATGAGTTAATTCCCCCGTTTTCGCTGGAATTTGCTCAGGATTTATTGAAAATTTACGGTTCTCCTTTGTATGTTTACGAGGGCGATCGCTTACGTGATACTATTGAAGGCATTGGTAAAGTTTTTACCTATAAACCTACTAAATTTCATTTCGCTACGGTGACAAATGGTAATGTTTCACTGTTGAAAATCTTTCGAGATTCGGGTTGGGGACTCCATGCTAATACACCGGGGGATATTTATTTGGGTTTGAATGCAGGTTTTAAAGCTTGTGATATTGTTTACAGTGGTAGTAATTTGAGTTCTGGGGAGATGGAACAGGTTTTAAGTTGGGGGGTAACTACTTTTAATCTTGATAGTCTGTCTCAGTTGGAGGTGTTTTTGGCTCACGCAGAGACGCAGAGACGCGGAGAGGAGTTGAGTGTTGGTTTGCGTTTGAGTTTGCCGGAAATTACTGGAGAGGGTCGGATTGGTGTGGGTTGTGAGGAGTTTGAGGAGGCGATAAATGTTACTGATTCGGTAGGGGTGAAATTGACGGGTTTACATTTCTATCGTGGTACGGGAACTAATGCTACAAAGGCTTTTACTGATGTGATTGATCGGATTTTGTCTGTGGGTAAGTTGTTACCAGATTGGCAATATTTAGACTTTGGTGGAGGGTTTGGTTTTCCGTATAAACGCGGTGGGGTGGCTTTTGATTGGCAAATGTTTGGGACTGAGTTAAGTCAGAGGATTGGCAATTTAGGATACAAGATTAATTTAATCATAGAACCGGGACGGAGTGCGATCGCTGGTTGTGCAACTATGTTAGCTCAGGTTGTGTCGATAAAATGGCAAGGAAAGAAACAAATTGTTGGTGTTGATACCACTGTTGCTAATCTTTCTGTTCCTTCTGTACATGGTGGATATCGGGAAATTGTGACTTGGAAAAATGTTGATAATTGCCAAGTTTACACCACAGATGTTTGTGGAAATACGACCTATTCACGAGATTATTTAGGTAAAAGTTGTCAACTCCCCGCTTTGGAAGTTGGTGATATTATCGCTATTTTAGATGTTGGTGCTTATGGTTATGCGATGTCTTCTCATTTTTTACATCGTCCCAAACCTGCGGAAGTTTTACTAGAAAATAATACCCATCGTTTAATTCGTAAACGGGAAGATTACAGCGTTTTACTTACTAATCAAATCTACTAAATTTATGAAATGTATTAATTGCGGAACTGACAATAATTTAAAAGACAGAACAGCAAATCAAGGAAGATGCAAACAATGTAATCATCCCTTTGCTTTTGAACCGACAACAATGGGAGATTTCAAAATTACCGATTCTATGTTTGCTAAATTTATTAATGATATTTCTGCTAATAACACTTTGTTTTTTACCCCAAAACAACTATTTTATTTTTTAGATAATCGGCTAAAAAATAAAGCCTCATTGTCAATTTCTGGTTTTATCGGAACTTATCTTTTCTTTAACATCTGGACTACATTATTTTTTGGTGGAATTTCTACTTTCATAATACCAGCATTTAAATCTGTATTTAAAGTAAATATTCCAGATAACTCTGGGTTTATCATAGCTAATATAATCTTTCAATTGGTAATGATAGTTCACTTGTTTAAACAAACCAATTCACCAAAAATAAACAATAAAAATCGTCAATCAAGTGCTAGGGCTTTACAAATTCTCGGAGTTTTTGTTATTATTGGTGGAATAATTGTCAGTATAACTATATTTGAGTCATTTATTCTATTTGCGATCGCTGTTATTATAGGAATGATATCAATATATTTAGGAACTCGACAAATAGGGAAAGTTAAATTAGTTCAGGAGTATTTATTTTCTCAATCGCAGTTTCAACAATGGTTAACTAGATGGGAACAAATTAACGGTTCACTACCAAAAATTCTCCCAACTCCACTAGAAGAAAGTACACCAGCTAAAATTAATCCTGATGTCACAGCTTACAGTTTTGATAGATTAGTTGTTTGCGGTGATGCTAATATCGCTCAATTACTAATCGCTAATAATTTCCACTTTGAAAATAACTGTGCAATTCTCAGCATCACTGGTTATCCCCAAAGTATTTTTGCAACTACAATGGAAATGCTACGTCGTAACCCCAATTTGCAAGTTTACGCATTACATGATTGTAGTCCAACGGGAATAATGTTAATAAATCATCTCCGCACCAGTTCCAGTTGGTTTCTCAATAGTAATGTTGTAATTGTTGATGTGGGATTATTACCCCGACAAATTATAGCTACAAAACGAGGAATGTTTATTCAATTTTCTGAAGAATCTATAGAATTAGCTAAACAATTACCTCCAGAAGTTCGTCAAAATCTATCTACTGAAGAATTAGCTTGGTTAGATGCTGGTAAATTTGTAGAGTTAGAATCTTTCACACCCCAAAGATTAATCAAGGTTCTGCGAAGTGGAATTTCTGGTAACATTAATTTAGAAAGTGATGAAACGAGTTCACTTATAGGAAATGATATATACGCTGTTGAAAGTTTTGGTTAATTTCAACTAAATTTCTAAAACCATTCGTATATGTTCTACAATTATTTCTGGTGGAGTAAAAACATCCACACAAATAGCATTATCCGGCTTTTCAAGAACATCAAATTGACTTTTTAACAATTTTTCATTCATAAAGTGATTCTGGCGTTCTTGTAACCGTTGTTGAATTAAATCAAGAGAACCTTGGAGGTAAATTAACTGAATCTGACTATCAATTAATAGAATTTGACGATAACTGTCTTTAAGTGCAGAACAAGCCAAAACCACATTTCTATTTTCCTTTAGCCATTTCTTAATAGCAGCTTGCAAAGTTTGTAACCAAGGTATTCTATCATCATCATTAAGAGGTATACCAACTCTCATTTTTTCAATATTCTCTAGTGAGTGAAAACTATCACCATCATAAAATTCCCAGTTTAATGATCTAGCTAAGAGTTGTCCAATAGTTGTTTTACCAGAACCAGAAACACCCATTAATAGAATTATCATGATCTAGAACTTTGCATTTTTGCGAGAAACCCATTTATTAAAATCAAAAATATTCACTATTATGTCTTTAACCGAAGAAATTCTTTCTCAATTACCCGGTAATGTTTTAGGAGGATTGCGTCGCACTGATGAAATTTTAGCATCTTTAAGAGCAAACGACGCACCAATACCCAACGTAGTAACAGAAAATCCCCAACCTTTAGACTTAGTGGAATGGGATGTAATTGTCTGCGGTGGAACTTTGGGAATTTTAATTGGTTGCGCTTTAGCTGTGCGGGGTGTGCGGGTAGCGTTGCTAGAACGGGGAATTTTGCGGGGGAGAGTACAAGAATGGAATATTTCTCGCAAAGAATTGGAGGTATTTCGGGAATTGGACTTGTTGACAGAACAGGAATTAGAAAGAGCGATCGCTACTCAATATAACCCAGCGCGAGTTAGCTTTCAAGGTGGTACAGAAATTTGGGTAGAAGATATCCTCAACATTGGTGTAGATCCAATTTATTTGTTGGAAACTTTAAAAACTCGGTTTCTATCTGCGGGGGGAATGTTATTTGAAAATACACCCTTTAACAACGTAGTAGTTCATCCCAACGGGGTAATAATTAACAACCAATTCACAGCTAAATTATTACTTGATGCAATGGGACATCTTTCACCCATTAGTCAACAAGCACGTCAAGGGAAAAAACCAGATGCACTTTGTTTAGTTGTGGGAAGTTGCGCTCAAGGTTTTCCAGCAAATTCCACAGGTGACTTATTATTATCTTTTACAAATTTGCAAAATCAATGTCAATATTTTTGGGAAGCCTTCCCCGCTAAAGATGGAAGAACCACCTATTTATTTACTTATTTGGATGCAGATCCTCAACGGTTGAATTTAGAAATTTTCTTTGAAGAATATCTGCGCTTATTACCAGAATATCAAGGTGTGGAACTTAATCAGCTAAAATTTCAAAGAGCATTATTTGGCTTTTTTCCTAGCTATCGTCAAAGTCCAATTAAAACCCCTTGGAATCGGATTTTACCAGTGGGAGACAGTAGTGGAAGTCAATCACCGGTGAGTTTTGGCGGTTTTGGTGCAATGGTACGTCACTTACTCAGATTAACTTATGGTATAGATGAAGCACTGCAAACTCAGCAATTATCAGCCTCTTCATTAACAATTCTACAACCTTATCAACCAAATTTGAGTGTAACTTGGTTATTTCAAAAAGCCATGAGTGTGGGTGTCAATCAAAAAATTCCTCCAGCACAGATTAACCAACTCCTTTCTGTCGTGTTTGAAGAAATGCAACAATTAGGAACACCAGTTTTAAAACCATTTTTACAGGATGTGGTACAATTTTTACCACTTACCCAAACATTATTAAAAACAGGTTTATTTCATCCGGGTATAGTCGCCAAAATAATTCCGCAAGTTGGTCTAGCCAATTTGGTAGAATGGATGTTACATTACAGTAGTCTAAGTGTTTATACAGCCTTGTTTTCATTAAGTCCGATGTTAGAACCATTGGTTAAGAGTTTACCAAAAGAACAACTGTATTATTGGCATCGGTTGGTTGATAGTTGGAAATATGGTTCTGGGGGTGATTATGTGGAATAATATTGGGGTAAAAAAACATGATTGAACGGAAACCAGCAGGGGGAAAATATTTCGCAGTCTTGATTAGTTTACTGCGCGATCGCCATATTTTTCTAGCAGAAATTCGTCAAGGTGTGAGATTATCTAATAAAATCATTTCTTTGTTAGTTTGTAGTTCCCTATTTATTGCCATTTACGGCGGAATTATTGGTGCATCTCATAGTTGGATGCAAGCTTTATCTTCTGCTATCAAACTACCCGCACTTTATTTAATTACCCTGCTAATTTGTCTACCGACGTTATTTTTCTCTAGTATTATTTTCGGTTCTAAGCGCACTTTCAGCCAGTATTTCGCTTTGGTATTAACAGCGATCGCTCTCACCAGTGTTTTATTATTTAGCTTTGCACCAATTGCCCTATTTTTCTTAGTTTCTACCAACGATTACCATTTTTTAGTTTTGTTAAATGTCATCATCTTTAGTTTAACAGGATTCATTGGTATATCTTCTTTATATAATGCCACCAGCATAGTTTTAGAAGAAGATATTGAAGGTAGTAAAACCCGAAAAAAAATACTCCAATTCTGGTTATTTCTTTATGCTTTCGTCGGTAGTCAATTGGGATGGACACTCAGACCATTTTTCGGTTCACCCGATTCTGCTTTTCAACTATTCCGCGAGAGAGAAGGTAACTTTTATTTGAGTGTATTACAGTCTCTAGGATATTTACTGGGATTCCGTTAATTTATGTTAGAAAAGCAAGCTTACGCCACAAAATACTTTATTACCTTAATTAGTTTACTGCGCGACCGCACTACTTTTTTAGAAGAAATTCGTCAAGGTGTACGATTAGACAGTAAAATTAGTTCTCTTTTTGTCACCAGTTCTATATTTTTCGCCCTCTATGGTGGAATTATCGGTGCTTCTCATAGTTTCCCCCAAGCATTATCTAGCGCCATCAAATTACCAACATTTTACTTATTAACCCTAATTATCTGTTTTCCAACTTTGTTCTTTTTTAATGTTTTATTTGGTTCTAAAAGTAGTTTTAAACAGCATTTTGTCATCTTGCTGACATCAGTTGCAGTAATTAGCGTGCTGTTATTTAGTCTAGCACCAGTAACGCTATTTTTTATGATTACAGCCCCCGATTCCTATCAATTTTTTAAACTCTTAAATGTCTTAGTTTTTGCTATCACTGGAATCTTTGGGGTTAAGTTTCTTTATGAAGGAATGCAGTTACTTTCAGAACAAGATGAAACAGGTAAAAAGACTCGTAAAACTATTTTAAAATCCTGGTTGTTTCTTTATGGTTTTGTCGCTATACAATTAGGATGGTTTTTCAGACCATTTTTTGGCGCACCAGGGGCTAATTTTGAGCTATTTCGGGCTGTGAAAGGTAATTTTTATCTCGACATTATTCAAGCAATAACGGAAATTTTGGGCATTAATTAACTTGTCATTGTGAAGAAAGAAGTGGTAATAAACGTTCGCGAAGCGTGTCGGAGACATACCACAGAGGCACAGAGGACACAGAGTTATGAGACTTTGAGAGGTTAGCCACTTCTAACGTTTCTAATTATTATTAGACCTGTGGCAAAAATAATTATGTAATAATTTTATTGAACCGCAAAGACGCAAAGGTAAGAGGATATGTCAGAAATAGATAAAATTTACGATGTGGTAATTATTGGTGCTGGACCTATCGGTTTAGCAACGGCTATTGGTTTACGTCAGCGAGGGATAGAAAATATTCTGGTAATTGATCAAACTCGCGCTTTCCGTCCAGTTGGTCAAGTATTAGATATTCTTCCTAATGGTTTAAAAGCACTGAAGTGTTTAGATCATCAGGCTTATGAAGTATTAAAAAATATTTGTTTAACTAATTCTCAGCAATCTAACAATGGTAAACCTTCACCTGAATGGATTTATAAAAATTTGCAAGGTGAAGTAATTCGTTTAATTCCTTTAGGGTTTGATCATTGGCTAGAAAATTATGGCGAGGGTAGAGTATCTATACCTTGGTATGAATTGCAAACTACTCTCAGAAATCTCATTCCCCCAGAACAGGTAAAACCTAATCACCGTTGTGTTAATCTTGTTGATGAACTTGAAAACAATTATGTAAAAATAGATTGTGTATCTGATATCAATGTAGAAGCTAATCCCTACGCTTATTGGGGAGAAAATCAGGAAAATTTACCCCCAAATACAGATTCTTTATCACCCCAATTAACCTCAAAATCTTTCCGTGCTAAACTTATTGTTGGCGCAGATGGAATTAATTCTACAGTTCGTCAATTGATTTACACATCTAGTCCTGATATTGATTTTGCCAAACCAGAATATTCTGGATTTGCAGGGATATTTTGCATGGAAGTAGGTGAAATCCCAACAGCATTACAAACAGAATTAGAAGAAAAATTCCTAGATAGATCAGGAGTTTTAACAATTACTAATGATGACATCCCTAAAACCTCCGCAGATGAAGTAGAATCCAGATTGATGTTATTTCGTAACCGAAAAGGTCAACTGGGATATGTGATCCATTTGGGTGTTTCTATGGAAACTTTGCAGGACAAAACAGGAGATTCTTTAGTTAATTTAGCTGTACAAGAGTTAGAAAAATCAGGCTTTCCCTCCATTTTAACCCAATTAGTGCGTATCTCTTCCCCAGCAAATATACAACAGCGTCCCTACTACATTCACCACACCACTTCTAATAAAATTGAACCAACTTGGAGTAAAAGAAGAGTAGTATTAGTAGGTGATTCAGCCCACGGAATGCCCCCATTTATGGCACAGGGTGCAAATCAAGGATTAGAAGATGCAATTACAGTAGTAACTCTTATTGCTAACATTGCCAAACATAATAATTGGGATAACTTACAAGTAATAACAGAAGCCTTTGCCAAATATCAACATCTACGTCGCCCCTTTATGTCATATATTCAAAAAGCAACATTAACACGCTTTCCCCATTATTCAGAACAACAATGGCAAGATTATAGTCAACAAGTATATTCTCGCAATTTTGACCAAATAATTGATATTTTGTAGCTAATTAACATAGCCTAAAATGGATTAATTAAAAACTCTTACCTCTCTGTGTTCTCTGTGTCTCTGTGGTTAGTTTCTCCGAATATTTCTACCTAATTTACCTTTAATCCATGAATAATCAACTAGAAAACTACAATCCTAGCGGTATCGCTGAAATGAATGGAAACATACTCGGTTTACCATTCGATTACAAATCTGCAAACTTAATTATCTTCGCTGTACCTTGGGAAGTAACCGTTTCTTATGGTGCAGGAACAGCTAACGCACCACAACGAATTTTGGATGCTTCACGACAAATTGATTTATTTGATTTTGATCATCCTAATGGTTGGAAACAGGGAATTTTTATGGTAGAAATTCCCCAAAATATTCTCGATAAAAATCACTATTATCGCCAGGAAGCCGCTAAAATTATTCAACGACAAGCAGAAGGTAAACAATTAACAGATACACCAGATTTAACATCTACCTTAACTGCAATTAATCAAGCTGGTGAACAAGTAAATCAATGGCTATTTACCCAATGTCAAACAGCAATCAATCAGGGTAAAAAAGTCGCTGTAATTGGAGGTGATCACAGTTCACCATTGGGTTATTTTCAAGCATTATCACATAAATATAACGACTTTGGAATCTTACATATTGACGCACACGCAGATTTGAGAAATGGCTATGAAGGGTTTGAATTTTCCCATGCGTCTATCATGTTTAACGCTATCAAAATACCGCAAATTTCTAAATTAGTCCAAGTAGGGTTACGGGATATTTGTGAAGACGAAGTACAAATAATCAATGAATCAAATGGGAGAATTATTGCTTATTATGATCCAGCGATTAAACAACAATTATATTCTGGTAAAACTTGGCTAGATTTATGTCAAGACATAATTCATCATTTACCAGAAAATGTGTATATCAGCTTTGACGTTGATGGTTTAGATCCCAAACTTTGCCCAAATACAGGTACTCCTGTTCCCGGAGGATTAGAATTAGAACAGACTTACTTTCTGTTTCGAGAATTGGTAAATAGTGGGAGAAAAATTATCGGTTTTGATCTTTGTGAAGTCGGTGATGCAGAATGGGATGGTAATGTGGGAGCAAGAATAGTTTATAAATTAGCGAATTTGCTAGATTTATCCCAACAAACTAGCTAATCAATTTAAACCTCAAACTTTCCATTCATACGCTGTTCTAACAATTCTAATAACTCATCTACAGATTTAGCAAATTGCTCAAAACAAACCGATGGTACTGGTTCTGGTGCAAATTGAATTAACTTAATTTCACCTTTACCAATACCAATCATCACAACTTCTATTTCTGGTTTATTATTATCAATAATTCCCAGAAGTTCTTGCAGTCGATTTTCAACCTTATCATTTAACTTTTCTATCTCCGTTTGAGGACAATAGACAAAATGGGCAGTAGGTTGTAAATCAATACCAATGGTACCTTGACTGTCACCATTTTCTAACCACAACCCCCAAAATAGGGCGGCTAATTCTGGTTGATTTTCTTTGACAAATCTATCTAACTGGCCACGCCATTTGTTTTCTGCTGATTGCGGTTGAGTAATACCAAACATGATAAATTATAATTATTGGTAATTTAAAATTCTATTTTAACCCAGATTGTACACGCCAAAGACTTGTGTAAATGCCATTTTTCTCCAAATAGTTGTTCATGGGTTCCCGATTCCGCTAATTGTCCGTATTTCATGACATAAATACAATCAGCATTGCGGATGGTAGAAAGACGATAAGCATGACTTTCAGCTTCAAGATGAGCCGCTTCATAGTTAAAATAGTTAATACAAGCCGTTTATGGGAGAAATAGCTATGACAGTTGCAACTGCTAAAAAGATGACTTTGGAAGAATTTCTTAATTATGACGATGGGACGGATAATTTATATGAATTGGAGAATGGAGAATTAGTTCCTATGCCTTTAGAAAGTGAGATAAATCGACGCATAGCTATGTTTTTATTAATCTATTTTTCTAAATTAGGTATTCCCTATTACCGCTTGAGTATGAAAACAGAACTTGCTGTTAATAGTCGGCAGGTGGGGGTACGTGTTCCTGATTTGGTGGTGTTTTCTGAGGAGTTAGCTCAAGTGATGCAAAATGCTACGCGATCGCTGATTTTAATGGATATGCCGCCGCCTTTGTTGGTGGTTGAGGTGGTGAGTCCAAATCAGGAAAATCGTGATTATCGTTACAAGCGTTCTGAGTATGCGGCGCGGGGAATTGCTGAGTATTGGATTGTTGATCCGATGGGGCAAAGGGTAACGATTTTGGAGTGGGTGGAGGGTTTTTATGATGAACGAGCTTTTACAGGGGATGATGTGATTTGTTCCCCTTTCTTTAGTGATTTGAAGTTAACTGTGGCTGAGGTTTTACAGGGATGAAATAGGAACGCAGATGAACGCAGATGAACACAGATGAATTTTTCTTTTGCCAACAAAATGCTATTATTTAAATAATAATCTGGTAGTTGCTCCGTAGGAATCACATTACACGCGATCGCTACTTTAGAAAGTGTGGGTCAGATTGTAGGTGTAATTAATTCTGTCCCATTACTTAGGGATCAAAGCCAAATTGTCATAAAAAATTTAATTAATGACGAAGATCGCATTTATCTGTGTTAGTTTACTCAAGACTTAGCAATTATCACTAAGCACCATACAGGAGATAGAAATTTGAAAACTCAGCAACTACCAAACTGGCAAACCACCGTTTTCGGACTTGTAGTAGCAATATCGGTACTTTTAGGCCTAAATTCCTTTGTGATTCTCACTCCTGGACAAGCCGGAGTAATTAGCATCTTGGGTAAAGCTAGAGACGGTGCTTTACTAGAAGGTATTCACCTCAAACCACCATTTATCTCCGTGATAGATGTGTATGATCTAACGGTACAAAAATTTGAAGTACCAGCAGAAAGTTCCACTAAAGATTTACAAAACTTAACGGCAAGATTTGCCATTAACTTTCGGATTGATCCTGTCGAGGTGGTTCAAGTTAGAAGAAAACAAGGAAGTTTAGAAAATATTGTCTCGAAAATTATCGCTCCCCAGACCCAGGAAGCGTTTAAAATAGCCGCAGCTAAACGCACAGTCGAAGAAGCAATTACTAAAAGAACTGAGTTAAAAGAAGACTTTGATAATGCTTTAGGCAGCCGCTTAAACAAATATGGAATAATTGTTTTAGATACTAGCGTAGTAGACTTAACCTTTTCTCCAGAATTTGCTAAAGCGGTCGAAGAAAAACAAATTGCGGAACAGAAAGCCCAAAGAGCCGTCTATGTAGCCAGAGAAGCCGAACAAGAAGCCCAAGCAGATATTAATCGCGCTAAAGGTAAAGCAGAAGCTCAAAGGCTTTTAGCAGAAACACTGAAAGCTCAAGGAGGGCAATTAGTTCTGCAAAAAGAAGCAATTGAAGCTTGGAGAAGTGGAGGCGCGCAAATGCCAAATTTCCTAATTATTGGTGAAGGTTCTCAAGGTAGCATTCCCTTCATTTTCAACGTAGAAAAAAACCAAAATAAATCTTGAGTAGGATAGAAAGGGCGTATTGCAATACGCCCATACAAAAGTCAAAACTAATGCAGCGTAAAATTTTCAGAACTTTGAAATGTTTGCTTTATTTACGCCGTTGTGTACTAACTCAAGTTGCTAGTTATTAATTTTTCAGATATTTTGTAGTTTGTAGGGTGTGTCAGACAGAATAATTTAGGCTAAAATCACTAATTTTAAGTTTCTGACACACCTTATTTCACTAAAAAAGCAACTTGCGGTATTAGTCTCACCTCAAAAATCCAAACAACATCATAGCGGTTATCAGTTGCATCAGTACATACAGTTATCATAGAATATGGCTTACGCCATGCTACAGATACCAAAAGACTTTGCAGTTTCCCCCGTTCCCTAAATGTATATGTCTACTCCCAATCATCAAAACTTCACCCTCGAAGAAGCCAAAAAAATTCTGCACAAATTCAATTGTCTAGATATTGCACCAATTATCAAGCAGTCAGAAAAAGTTACAATTCGGCAAGCATTAAATTTGATCACCAGCCTTTCCGATTACCAAATTTTAGGAATTTGTGCCGATACAGCCGAAGAAGGTATTCTGGCTATGAAAACCTACTCTCAAGCTTGTGGTTATGCAGCACCAGATAATTTACCACACCCAGAAGGCCCAGTTTATATCAAATTAAACGGCAAAAATGGACTTTGTTATCTCGATTCCTATTATGGACACCATCGGGGAGTATTGGTATCTTGTCAATCTTACGAAGAAGCAGGAATTAATGAAATGTATGGACATTTACCCCTAGATTTATTTGTATAGAAATCAGCAAAATTGTGATCATTAATGACGGGAATTTATGAGTATTATTACGCTACAATCCATTAAAAAAGACTTTGGCATTAAAGAAATTTTAAAAGATGCCAGCTTTAGCTTGAACATTACCGATAAAGTTGGTTTAATTGGAACTAATGGTTCTGGTAAATCGACGTTATTAAAAATGATAGCAGGGTTAGAATCAGTTGATGGGGGTCAACTTTTAGTTAATTCGGGTTCTAAAATTATCTACTTACCCCAACAGCCAGATTTAGACGATAACCTCACGATTTTAGAACAAGTTTTTGCTGACAGTAGCGAACACACAGCTTTAGTTCGGGAGTATGAACAACTATCTGATAAATTGGCTCATAACTCAACAGATACTCAGCTAATGTCTCGTCTTTCTGTGGTTATGCAAAGAATGGATGAAACTGGCGCATGGGAATTAGAAACCAATGCTAAAATCATTTTAACAAAATTAGGAATTTCTGATTTTGATGTGAAAATTGGGACTTTATCTGGAGGCTATCGCAAGCGTATTGCCCTAGCATCAGCCTTACTATCAGAACCAGATGTATTGCTGATGGATGAGCCAACAAACCACCTTGATGCTCTTTCTGTAGAATGGTTACAAAGTTATTTAAATCGCTATCGTGGCGCACTTTTACTAATTACCCACGACCGATATTTTCTAGATAAAGTTACTAATAGAATTTTAGAAATTGACCGAGGGGATATTTACACCTACACAGGTAATTATTCATATTATTTAGAAAAAAAAGCTTTAGCTGAAGAATCTGCCATTAGTAGTCAACGCAAACATCAAGGCGTTTTACGACGGGAGTTAGAATGGTTAAAGAAGGGACCAAAAGCCAGAAGTACGAAACAAAAAGCCAGAATTGATCGCGCTCATGCGCTGCGAGATACTGAATTTAAAGAAGTCCAGGGAAAAGTCGATATTTCTACAGTTGGTCGTCGAATTGGCAAAAAAGTTATTGAATTAAATAATGTTGGTAAAGCCTACAATGGACGAACTTTAATTCAAGATTTTACCTATGAATTTAGTCCAGAAGACCGCATTGGGATTATTGGTGGTAATGGGGCTGGAAAATCTACTTTAATGGATATTATCACCGCACGGGTGAAGCCTGATTCTGGTACTGTGCAAATTGGGACTACAATTCATATTGGTTATTTTGACCAGCATTCTGAAGAATTATTGACAGCATTAAATGAAAGTCAGCGAGTGATTGACTATATCAAAGAAGAAGGAGAATTTGTCAAAATATCTGATGGAACTCAAATTACTGCTTCTCAAATGTTAGAAAGGTTTTTATTTCCGGGAAATCAGCAATATGCACCCATTCATAAACTTTCAGGTGGAGAGAAACGGCGTTTATTTTTGTTGCGTGTGCTGATGGGTGCGCCTAATGTTTTAATTTTAGATGAACCAACGAATGATTTAGATGTGCAGACATTAGCAATATTAGAGGAGTATTTAGAAGATTTTTCTGGCTGTGTAATTGTTGTTTCCCATGACCGCTACTTTTTAGATAGGACGGTAGATACAATTTTTGCTCTTGAAGAAGGTGGAAATATACGTCAATATCCTGGTAATTATTCAGTATATCTAGATTATAAAAAAGCTGAGGAAGTCGCGCAACGGCAATCTGCTAGTGGTAAGGAAAAACCCAAAAATCTGATTGAAGAAAAACCTGCATCATCTAAAGAGACAGAAACTCAAAAGCGACGGAGGTTATCTAATTGGGAAAAACGCGAATTTGAACAGTTAGAAGGTAAAATTGCTAATTTGGAAACAGAAAAATCAAAATTGGAG
Organism: Cronbergia sp. UHCC 0137; assembly: GCF_034932285.1. Classification (NCBI taxonomy): domain Bacteria; kingdom Bacillati; phylum Cyanobacteriota; class Cyanophyceae; order Nostocales; family Nostocaceae; genus Cronbergia; species Cronbergia sp. UHCC 0137. The sequence continues at coordinate 90,916 of NZ_JAYGHC010000010.1, read as the reverse complement.
ACGGAATTAACTAAGATTTCTGCTGGTAACTATACTCAAGTGCAAAAGCTTTACGAACAAGTTGAGATACTTAAAAAAACCATTGAACAGGCAACAGAACGCTGGTTAGAATTAGCAGAAATGGAGTCTTAGGAAGAGTTTACTGTCTAACAGTTTTTCTAAAATGCAAGATCGGGTTAAAGTATATAGAGGACTCCTAAATGATTTCTAATAGCTTGCTTGGCGTAGCCTTACAAATCTAAGTGCTTTTCGAGATTTTGTTGGGTTGCGCTTTGCTTAACCCAACCTACATTTTTTTTAACTGAACTGTTTTATTTCATAAACACAAATGACTAATACATCTTACATTTTTCTGGTTGGAGCCAGTCGCGGCGTTGGTCTTGAAATCGCTAAATATCTGACAACGCAACAGCTAAAAGTAAAAGCACTTTTGAGAACAGAAGTTGCTGCTGCTGAATTAAAAACAATGGGTGTTGATGTGGTAATTGGGGATGCTTTGAATGTAGAAGATGTGGAAAATTCTATCCTCAAAGATGAACCTATTCACACCGTTATTAGTACCCTTGGTGGCTTACCTACAAATGAAGTCAAACCCGATTATTTAGGTAATAAAAATCTGATTGATGCCGCAGTTAAGGCAGGAGTGCAAAAGTTTATTTTGGTAACTTCTATTGGTACTGGGAATAGTGCTGGTGCGATGCCTCCCCAAGCTTTAGCGGCACTCCAACCTGTTTTAATTGAAAAGGAAAAAGCCGAACAATATTTGATTGCTAGTGGACTTAACTATACAATTATCCGTCCTGGTGGGTTGAAGTCAGAACCAGCAACCGACAATGGAATTTTAACTGAAGATCCGCGCATTGTTGGTAGTATTCATCGTGCAGATGTGGCTCAATTAGTTTGTCGTTGTTTAAATTCTAGTCAGGCTAATTATAAGGTATTATCGGCAATAGATCGTAATATGATTTACCCTGGATTACCGGAGTTTGTAGAATTTAGTTTGGGTTAGTAATTACTGCGATTAGGGTGGACATCTTGTCCACTCCATAGAAATTGATTTTACAGCGATTTTTGGGTAAATGAACCACATTTTTCTGTCTCACGCAGAGGCGCAGAGGCGCAGAGGCAAGCCAGTGCGTTGGGCGGGTTCCCCGACTTGTAGCAACTGGCGCGCAAGAGAAATTAAGAGTGTGGTTTAAATACATGAAAATTGCTGTATAATTAAGACTTACGAATTATCTTTTGCAAACCTTTAATTAATCTATCTATACCTGCGGTTGCTGTTTCTTTTGGTAATGCGGCATAGGCAACACGCAAATAACAACCATTTTCCATGCCAAAGGTTGTACCGGGTATGACGGCTACTTGATATTCTTGAATTAATTTTTTAACTAACTCGAAGGAATTTATTTGAGTATGCACTTTTAAGAAAAAGTAAAAAGCACCATTGGTAGGAATGATGGTACATAAATCTGGGATTTGGTTAAGTGCATTAATAACAATTTGTCGTACTTGAGCGATCGCGCTAATATTGTCTTGTAGGTAGTCTTGTTTTGTCTGTAATGCTCCCAAGGCTGCATACTGCGAAATCACAGGTGGACAAATTAACATGGTATCTTGAATTTTTTTAACGGCACTGAGCAGATGTTGGGGAATCACCATATAACCAATTCTCCAACTAGCAAAACCGTAAGTTTTGGAAAGGCTATAAAGTGAAATTGTATATTCACTACTACCAGAAAATCCACCGGGGGAAATATGTTTTACTCCATCATAAGTAAAATATTCATAAGCTTCATCACTAATATGATAAATTCCCTGTTCTCGACAAAGATCATTAACTTCACGTAATATTTGTTCTGAATAAACTACGCCGGTGGGATTGTTAGGTGAAATGGTGACAATGGCACGAGTTTTAAGGGTAATTGCTAGAGCGATCGCACCGGGTTGTAATTGATAATTTGCGTCTGTTTCCACCAATACCGGAAGACAACCAGCCATCCTAATGGCCATTTCATGGTTGAAATAGTAGGGAGTATTTAAAATAATTTCATCCCCAGGATTTGTAATTGCTAAAACAGCATTCATAAACCCCATATTGCTACCGGCTGTGACAATAATGCAATTTTCTTGATTAATTTCAATACCGTTAAATGTTGATAATTTTGTTGCTATTACAGCCAATAATTGGGGAATCCCTTCAACGGCTTTATAGAGATTATTACTTGGTTCAGCTAGGAATTTTGACAACATTTCTATCGCCGATGATGGTGGGTTATAGGAAACTACACCCTGTCCCAAAGAAATTGTACCGGGAGAGTTTTTAATTAATTCTCCCACTACAGGAATGATTGGTGATTGTACAGCCTCCATTCGGGAGGTTAATTTATAATTCATAAAACGGGGGTTGGGAGAAAACAAAAGATTTGAATAATTCTATTACCAATCACCAATCACCAATTACCCATTAGATGATAAGTTAGCGATCGCTCTCAAATTTTGGCACCGAATTAACTGATTAAAATTTAAGGCAGTGCGTCCCTCTATTTTTGCTACCGTCTCAATAGCAGCTAACAAATGCTGGGCGGCTTCGGTTTCTGAATAACCACGACGTTGGGCGACGCGAATCGCGGCTAAATCAGCATTTAACTCCGATTCTTGGGCTTTATTCAACCGCCAAATCCGAAAACCAGCTGTTACACTTAAACCGAGAGCGATCGCTACACCCACCACATCGGACTGGGAAACCTCCACCAATCCACCTACCAGCCCCGCTAAAACGACACCTTGATAAACGTCAGGTTTTAACCACTTTACCCCCTCCAACCAACAAACCATTTGCAACAACAATAAATCTCGTTGTGCTTTCGTTAAGCGTCGCCATAAATCGAAATTAATATATACTGGTCGCAACTGATTCCAGGGTAAGGGAAATTCAGCGTATATGACCTTTTTTTGCTCCGGTTTACTGACGATTTTCGTCAACATTCGCCCGGAAGCGGGCATTACATCTAACAACCGTCGAATTTCGACACTAGGCTCCATAGTTTCCATTATCAGCCATAATGTATATTCAATAACTATTAAGACTATAGTTTAATATATGGATGCTTTTACTCCAATACCCCCAGAATGGACAAATCAAGCTACTCACGCTTATCAATTTTGTTGTCCTCAATGCTACTCCAGCAGCCGAGAAGCCATAGAAGTGTGGTTAAATCGTCGATCACCAGTCATCACCCCAGATCATCGCCGTAAGTGGCAAGAATTTTATCATTGTCATTGTGGTTATGTTTGGTGGGCTTGGAGTAGCGATCGTCCCCCCACTAACTTTTCTCAGTTAGAATAAATAACAACCTTAATTTTTCAATTAGTCCACGAAGGTGGACTTTGTTTGTGTAGCTGCGACTTCTAGTCGCCAAATCTATTGTAAAACCTACCAACAATTTCCATGATCAGCCAAATTGAAAAAGCTCAAGCTGAGTATGAAAAATTTCCCGAACAATTTGCCAGCATCGTTATTAGTACCGTCAGCAAAGAAGGAATACCTAACGCCAGTTATGCACCTTTCGTAATGGATGAATTAAAAAATATCTACATTTACGTTAGTGGTCTTTCTACCCACACTAAAAATATTTACGATCATCCCCAGTTAAGTGTCTTATTTATTGAAGATGAGACTAAGACTAATCAAATTTTTGCCCGTCGGCGTTTAAGTTTTGATTGTACAGCAACTCTCATTACCAGAAAAACCGAACAATGGGAGCAAATTGTTCAACAATTTCAAGATAAATTCGGAGAAATTATTGAAGTTTTAAAACCATTGAATGATTTTCGGATTTTTAAATTAACTCCTAAAGAAGGACGTTTTGTAATTGGTTTTGGTGCAGCATATCATATTAATGGTAATCAACTCAATCAACTAACGCAAATTACAGGATAAATACAGCAGGAGTCAGGAGTCAGGAGTCAGGAGTAAAACTGGCTTGCTGTCTAGGTTTCAATTTTGATTCTGTACCTCATTGATCTGCAATCTGCTATAATTTTAAAAAAATATGCTTGAATTTCAACCTGTTGGCTTTGGACAGAAAGTAGTTAATACTTCCTTGGGAACAATGGTTTACTATACCCAAACCAGCGCACCTTGGGATATTGCTAATATTGAAGAATTACCAACTCTATTATTTTTACATAATTTTGGCGGTGGTGCATCTGCTTATGAATGGTCAAAAGTTTATCCAGCTTATGCTACTAAATATCGGATTTTAGCCCCGGATTTAATCGGTTGGGGAAAATCTGCTCATCCTGTAAAAGATTACCAAATTAGAGATTATCTCACAACAATTGCTGAATTTATTACTCAAACCTGTACCCAACCTGTAACAGTCGTAGCTTCTTCTTTAACTGCTGGATTGATTATTCGTCTTGCTGTGAGTCAACCTGAATTATTCAAAGAACTGTTTTTAGTCTGTCCTTCTGGATTTGACGACTTTGGACAAGGTGCAGGAAGGAGACTACCATTATCCTTAATTAGTACACCTTTTTTAGATAATTTAATTTATGCTTTGGGTGCGGAAAATGAAATTGCAGTCAGAAACTTTTTAGAGAATTTTCTGTTTAGCAAACCAGAACGGTTAACTCAAGAAATAGTGAATGCTTATTTAACTTCTGCACAACAAACCAATGCTAAATTTGCAGCGTTATCCTTTTTAAAAGGAAATCTTTATTTTGACTTGAGTTTATATATTCAACAATTGCAAATCCCCACTGTGATGTTTTGGGGTGAAGATGCACAATTTACTGATATTAAACTCGGTCAAAAATTAGCCAAATTAAATCCCAGTGTAGTCAGAGATTTTTGGGCGATCGCTCTCACAGGCATCTTACCACATTTAGAAACCCCAGCAGTGATCATTGGGTTATTACAAAAGTACATTTAATTCCCACTTTCGCAAAGCTGCAATAATTTCTACGTTAGCTTCAGGAAAAGTAAATTGATCTAACTCTGTCAAATTTACCCAGCGAATTTCATCACTTTCTATTGGTTGGGGAATCCCCGTCAGATGACGACAGTGATGTACTGTGAGGGTAACACGTAACTGAGTGTAAGTGTGATCAATCGTGATCAGATGTTCTCCCACTGCAATTTGTATTCCCAATTCTTCATAAATTTCCCGTTCAATACACTCAGGAATAGTTTCACCAAGTTCAATTTTTCCCCCAGGAAATTCCCATAAACCACCCATAGCACCAGTAGGACGACGACGATCAATTAAAATTTGCTTGTTGTTGTTCCAAATAACCGCAACACCAATGATTTTATGAGGTAAAAGAGAAATATTTTCATTCATATTTTTTTAGGTAAAGATGCTAATTGCTTTAAATTTTTAGTATATTGTCTGAATCAGGATGTCCAGGATTTTAGGATTTTCAGGATTTAAGTGAGCAATTTTGAAAAATATGATATATATTCAACTTTCCACATTGTTATTTTTCAGTAATTTTAAATATTGTATCGCTTCATTTTTGAAGGTTTAAAATTAGAATATTGGGAAATTAAATGATTGTCTGAATCAGGATATCCAGGATTTTAGGATTTACAGGATGGGGTTATTTTTGAGAATGAGAGGTTTAGCGATACCTATGGTAAGTTACCGCTAACGCTCTCTTAAATTACAACATCAAAAACAGCGATCGCTATCTCCCATTACTTTTAGGTAGATTTTTGGAGATAATAAAATTGTGTATTTTCTAAAAATATCAAGATTTCAATCAACTTGAAGAAAGGAGAGAGTTGTTTATATTCGTCTTCTGAAGGGGGTAATTCTCCTAATTTTGTTTTCATATTTTTACCTTCTTCAACAATTTCTTCTTTGAAAAAATCAATTAATCTTTGTCTATTAGTTATTTTTCCTTTATTCAAATCAATAGCTTCAATTTCGTCTTCTTCTCCATCAATTTTGATTTTTATTTTATGAAGTTGGCCTATTTCTGAAAAATCTGATTTAGCTAATCTTTTATACAACTCATCAGACAATTCAATCATAGCAGATGATTCACAATTTTTGCTGTAAAATTTAATGTCTAACATTACTCTAATTCCTCCGCTTCAGATTCTAAAAATTGTCTTTCTTCAATATTCTCAGCCCAAGCAATACCAGCTTGATCTAAAAGTTTTTTGGCATTATTTGAAATTTTACCTGTAGTTAAAATTCCACTTACACAACCTTTGGAAATAATTTTTTCTATATCTGCTGGATAAAGTGTAGTTTTTCTAGCTTTTATTTCAATATATTTCATAAAAAAAATTACTGATTATACTCCTGCTGTATTTTACGGATCATGTTTTTAACTCTTGGTTCATCTTCAGGATTAATTAACAATATATCTCCATTAGGATCATTACCAGTAGTTCTTTGACATTCAATTCCTTCTGCTTTAAGTTTTTCAATTAACCAGCCAATCATATTTTTATGAATGAGTAGTCTTTCCATCATTTTATCTTCGTCTGTTTGATCAGTCATTACTAATTAGCTCCTTTTTGGTTGTTGCAAGATGTTCAGAAGTTGAAAAACCTTTTGAAAAGAGTTCTATTATTTTCTTCTCAATTAGACTTTGTTCCTCATTTTTACATAAAACATCAATATAAATCTCCTTGTAAAAATTCTTTACATCTCCCGCAGTTAAATTTCTTTTTTGATAAAGATCATATAGCTTGTCTTTGATTTCTGTAGCAGGAGAATATTTAATTGTATCACCCAAAACTTCTAAATAATTGTTAAAAGAAGTTACGTCCATTTGTGTTTGCATTTCTTTTTTTAAAGAGAATCGCCTCACAACTGCGGTGTCAATTAGTTCTGGAACATTGGTGATTCCAAAAATCAAAAGCTTACTATCTTTGCTAAAATGAAGTTTATCTAATTCAAGCATGAGAGTTGTCATAGTTCTTCTGATAGCATCATGTTCTTGAGTTTTACTTCTACTCATACAGAAAGTATCTAACTCATCTAATAACAGAAATACAGAAGAACCATTTTTACATTTACTTTTTAGATCATCAAAAATATCCCCTATATTACGTGAAGACTGGCCTAAAGCTGGATCAAGCATCCTCCCTACATCAACATAATAAAAGTTAATTTCATTTGTAACTTTTTCTCTTAACTGATCAAACAACGAATAACATAACGTTGTCTTACCAGTATTAGGAACACCATAAAGTAAGACTGATGGTGTTAAATCATAGTGGCTAAAATTCTCAATTTGCTTTTTATCTGCCGTTAAACATATTGTGCAGAAATTTAAAAGATATTCAAACAAATCATCTACTCCAAAAAGTTTCTGATGATTTATTCTGTTTTTAATTTCCGCATATGTTAACTGTATTAATCCATTACTCATTAGATTTAGAGTTTGAGAAGTTGATGATAACAATAAAAATTATACCTCGATTAACACAAATTAATTGGCACGTATTATAAAAATTTAATATTTCTTATATTAGTTTAAAAAAAGAGTAGATAAAGATACATCTACCTTTTTATGATTTTTATATTAATTCAGATGTTAACAGGCTAGTCCAAAACTCCCAATTTTTACGTACAATCACTATACCAAAACTGACATAAGATGTGAATATATCTTTAGCATTTTCCCATGCAGTTTTATAATCATAAGTAACACATAAACGCAAAAAGAATATTATTAACATAATCGGTAATCCAATTATATAATAATAAAAATCCAATGAAATTATAAACAATGATGTAACAAGCATAAAAACGATAATAAAAAGTTTCAAAAAACAATTCCAAATAGCTTTCATAATTAAACTACCTCAATTTAGTGTTGTACAAAAATTCAAATAAATACGGTTTTTATTAGTTGCAAAGTAAATTCTAGCCTTCACTTACATCTCTCCCTAAACTAATCGCAGCTTGTACAGAAAAATCTTCAGAAGCATCAATAGATATTCTTTTTCATTTAGACATTAAACTAGGCTCTTTTACTGGCCTTTCTGCACTACTTAAATTTTGAATTAATTCATAAACTTGATTCAGTTCTTCTGGTGTTAAACTTTCTAATTTTTCCTGAATAATTTGTTTTGTAATCATAGCATAGCCTTGGATTTTGGCAATCTCCCACACTGTATAATCTGACTCTTGATCTAATTGCATTAAATAAAGATGATTAGAATTAGGATAAAGGTCAGCCCAATAATTAACTAAATTTGGTGATAAATTATGATCAAAAAGTAGTTTCATCAATTAACTAAAATAGTTTGACGTTCACGATCTGCTGCATAACTTAAACAGGCTAAAATATCTTCTTTAGTTAAATAAGGAAAATCGGCTAATATTTCTTCAAAAGTCATACCTAATGCTAAATAGGAAAGAACATCATAAACCGTAATTCTCATACCTCTAATACAAGGTTTTCCGCTTCTTTTTCCAGGTTCTATGGTAATAATATTTTTGTATGACATAATTAACTCCTAATCAACATTACTATAATAACATCACTTTTGAATCTAAGCTACTGCAAACTCTGTCAACTTCCGAGTTTCAGGATCATGAAATGCCAAAACAATATCCTCTTTTGCTATACCTTCCCTTAATAACTCAGTTGCAATACCTTCTTCTGTCCAATCTTCCTCAATATAAATCTTCTCATTTTTAATTCTCACATAAACAGTAATCCCTCTAACTTTACGATCATTATGCCAACCTGTTTGAAACCAAAGATATTGATCTCTTTGTTCATCAAAAGCTAAAATACTATCAACACCATCAGGATTAGGAGTTTGTGACGCTAATTGCTCATATTTATTTAAAATTTTCTTGATTACATTGCGATATTGATTTAATTTATCCATTGCACTATCTCCTCCTTATTCAAATCAACAACTATTAATTTTAAATCATTTTCTGCCATGATGAACGAAATCGCTTTTTGCAGAAAAAAAGATTGATAAATACTACGACTCACCCCTAAATAAATTGTTACTTTAGGAAGAATAACTTTTAAGAAGGTACGATAAATAATATATTGCCCTAAAGCTGTTTCAAATTCACGCATGGGTGAACGACCAATAAAACTTTTGACTTCTACAATAATTTGTTGTCCGTTGCGTTCAATCTCTAAGGTTCTATCAGCTAATAAATCTGCAAATAATTGTATCTCCTCGTATTTAATAGTATAAGGATCACGAATGATCATCCAACCATCTTTAATTAAGGCATTTTTAATTGCTTCATGGTAAGTATCCCTGGCAGACATAAAAATTGATTTAGTAACATTTCCTATTCAGATTATAAACCATAAACTGTTCTTGATAATCAATTCCGTACATTAGTAACTCCTGTAACAATTCCCTTACAATAAAATAAAGAAAGCAAGACATTGAGAGGAGAAAAGCTAAATCATGTTAGCAGAATACCAACAACACACCCAAGAACGCGCACAACTGGGTAACACCTCTGTATCAATTTCTTCAGACATACCCTTGGTAATGGGAGGAGAAGGTTATATTCTAGGAAATGCGATCGCTCACGGATAGCTTTATCCACCAGAAATCATCATTGCAGGTTCTGAATCAGCAGTGTAAGATTAATAATCAGAACTAATTGCTAAAATATTCTGAATTTGACAATCCTATTTGATGTTCAAGAAATTAATGCTCACAAATCATATTACAAGTCCTACATTAATTGCTCAAGGCTTTCATGCTCTTTCTGACCCCATCAGAATTAGTGTAATTGAACTGCTGCGACAAAAAGAACTCTGTGTATGTGATTTATCCGATTATTTAGGCGTTAATCAGTCAAAATTGTCTTTTCACCTCAAAACTCTCAAAGAAGTTTGCTTAGTCAATTCTCGACAGGAAGGACGCTGGATTTATTACAGCCTGAATATTCGTCAATTCGAGATTTTAGAAGCGTATTTGACGGATTTTCGCCAAAATCATCTAGTTTCTGCCCGCCGTTCTTGTGATGATTGAGTAAGTTTAGGGGCTTCCAATAAATTATCCCGATTAACTAACCGCAGAGGAATGGGGTTTGAATATTTTTTATTTGGAAGTCCCTTATTCCGTTCCGGGCTTATGCACAATATCACGAAAGTACAAGTAATTCATGGATAGGACATACTGTTAATAAGCTGGTGTTTGATTAACCAATCAATTTTTTTGATGAACTTTTGTGTATTGTGTTATAATTTCGCTTGACATATCAACTTTTTTTGAAATGATGAATACATATACCGATAGTATAGGTTAAGTCAATGGTTAAAAAACTGGCACTTGCATTAGGGATGTTAGTCATAGTATCTAGTTGCAGCACCCCACCAGAACAGGCTCAAGAATCTTCTCAAGGACAAGAGGTTAGTAATTCCTCAAGCGTAGAGGTGATTAAAGTAGATGGTTCGAGTACAGTTCATCCTATCACAGAAGCGATCGCTAAAGAGTTTTCCGCCAACGCCAAAAATAAAACCCAGGTACAAGTCAGCATTTCCGGTACTGGGGGAGGATTTGAAAAATTCTGTAATGGAGAAACAGATATTAACAATGCTTCTCGACCAATTACTAAGGCAGAGATGGCAAATTGTAGCAAAAATAGCATTAGATATCTAGAATTACCTATTGCTTTTGATGCTTTGACAATTGCCGTTCATCCTGAAAACAACTGGGCAAAGGACATTACAGTAGCAGAATTAAAAAAGATTTGGGAACCTGGGGCTGAAGGAAAAATTACCCGTTGGAATCAGGTACGGGCATCTTGGCCAGACCGTCCACTGACTTTGTATGGTGCAGGGAAGAAGTCTGGTACATTTGATTACTTTACAGAGGCAATAGTCGGTACAGCCAAAGCCAGCCGTAACGATTATACAGGCAGTGAAGATGATGATGTTTTGGTAGCAGATATTAATAAAGATCCAAATGCCCTTGGTTATTTTGGCTATGCTTATTATGAAAAAAACCAAGACAAATTAAAAGTATTGGCAGTTGATAATGGCAAAGGTGCAGTTTTACCATCACGAGAAACAGTAGAAAAATCCACTTATCAACCACTTTCCAGACCTTTGTTTATCTATGCCAATCTCTGGTCTTCTGAAAATAAAGGTACAGTTTATCAATTCATAGAATATTACATTAAAAAAGTGCCGAAAATATCTGTTGATGTTGGTTATGTGCCTTTACCAGCAGAGGCTTATCTAATTGGTTCTGTGCATTTAAATAATGGCAAAGTCGGAACAGTATTTGCTGGAAGTTCGCAAATAGATCTAACTTTGGGAGAATTATTACGCAAACAAAAAGAGTTTTAAATTACTGATTCTTCATGTTTAATTTTGCTTTTTGATTTAACTAAAATTATGACAATTCGTGTAGGAATTAATGGATTTGGCCGGATAGGTAGATTAGCACTCCGGGCGGCTTGGGGTTGGCCGGAGTTAGAATTTGTGCATATTAATGAAGTCAAAGGAGGAACAGCAGCAGCAGCACATTTACTGAAATTTGATTCCGTGCATGGAAGATGGACACCGGAAGTAGAAGCATTGGATGGGAAGATAGCCATTGATGATAAGATGGTTAGTTATAGCGATCGCTCTACACCCGGAGAAGTTCCTTGGCAAGAGTTCGGCATTGATTTAGTCCTGGAATGTTCCGGTAAATTTAGAACACCAGAAACCCTTAACCCCTACTTCCAAAGTAACGTCAAAAAAGTAATTGTCGCTGCCCCCGTCAAGCAAGAAGCCTTAAACATTGTCATGGGGGTAAATGATCACCTCTATCAACCAGAAAAACACCATTTACTCACGGCTGCTTCTTGTACCACCAACTGTTTAGCCCCAGTAGTCAAGGTGATTCATGAGGGATTAGGGATTAAACACGGAATTATCACCACAATCCATGATAATACCAACACCCAAACCATAGTCGATGCCCCTCATAAAGATTTGCGGAGGGCTAGGGCTACAAGTATGTCCTTAATTCCCACCAGCACCGGTTCAGCCACAGCTATCGGGTTAATTTATCCCGAACTGAACGGAAAATTAAACGGTTTAGCAGTGCGAGTTCCCCTCCTCAATGCTTCCTTAACAGACTGTGTATTTGAAGTTGTGCGTCCCACCACCATTGAAGAGATTAACAACTTACTAAAAACAGCCTCCGAACAAGAACCACTCAAAGGGATTTTAGGTTACGAAGAACGTCCTTTAGTTTCCATTGACTACAAAGATGATCCTCGTTCCTCCATTATTGATGCCCTTTCCACAATGGTTGTAGACGATACCCAAGTTAAAATCCTCGCTTGGTATGACAACGAATGGGGTTACGCCAACCGCATGGTAGAACTGGCGCGGAAAGTGGCTTTAAAGATGTTTTAAATAAGCCCTGGCGATTATAAATCACGGCTACACGAACAAAGTCCACCTCCGTGGACTAATCTCTCGGCAGTATGCAGTTGAATGAACTAAATCATAGCCCCCTCCTCGCTTGCGGGGAGGGGGTTGGGGGTGGGGTTCATTTCACCCGACTAAAAACCATATAACTATTACCTCTGTGTACTCTGTGCCTCTGTGGTTCGTTAAATAACCTTCCAACCAAAAAAGAGTAAAAAAAATCAACCCCTTCTTGACCAAACCACAAAGAACTATTAATCATGGCTTCTAATGCAGCTTCTACCACCAACATCAAACACTATAGCTTAGTAACCCTCGCCTACTGGGGATTTACAATTACTGATGGTGCTTTGCGAATGTTGGTGTTGCTTTATTTCAACAAAATTGGCTATACACCCCTACAAATTGCCTCATTATTCTTATTTTATGAAATTTTTGGCATCGTCACCAACTTTTTAGGCGGTTGGATTGGTTCTCAATTTGGACTAAAAATCACCCTTTACACAGGTATAGGATTGCAGATTTTCTCCTTAGTGATGCTGTCATATCTAAACCCAGCTTGGGCGCAGTGGTTAGCGGTTATCTATGTGATGGTAGCGCAAGCATTTTCTGGAATTGCTAAAGACCTGACCAAAATGAGTACCAAAAGTGCCATTCGCTTAGTAGTTCCCCAAGATGCCCATTCTGCGTTATTTAAGTGGGTAGCAGTGCTGACTGGTTCTAAAAACGCCTTAAAAGGAGTGGGCTTTTTTGTCGGTAGCGCCCTTTTATCTCTAGTTGGCTTTGTCTATTCCCTGTGGATAATGGGTGCAGTTTTATTCTTGATTATGTTTACGGGACTGCTATTACCCAAAGGCATGGGTAAAATCAAGAAGAAAATCAAATTTAGTCAGTTATTTTCTAAAAGTCAAGAAATTAATATTCTCTCTGCTGCGCGATTCTTTTTATTTGGTTCACGAGATGTTTGGTTTGTAGTGGCTTTACCAGTCTTTTTGCGCGAAACTTTGGGCTGGTCTTTTTATCAAGTGGGGGGATTTTTAGCTTGTTGGGTAATTGGTTATGGGATTATTCAGTCTTTAGCCCCAACACTAATTCAACGTTTGGGTTCTGGCCGTCCACCACAATCAAAGACAATTCAATTTTGGACATTTACCTTAACGGCTGTTCCTTGCATGATAGCGATCGCTCTCCAATTAAATTTACCTGCTAATATGGTAATCATTGGCGGACTTTTAATATTTGGTGTAGTATTTGCCTTTAATTCCGCCGTCCATTCCTATTTAGTCTTAGCCTTTACCGATGATGACAAAGTAGCCCTAAATGTAGGTTTTTATTACATGGCTAACTCCGGCGGTCGCCTTGCAGGTACAGTATTATCAGGTTTAGTTTATCAATGGTTGGGTCTAGTAGGTTGTCTGTGGACATCAGCATTATTTGTATTAGCAGCAGCCCTAGTTTCTCTCAAATTACCCAACCCTAAACCCACTCAAGCAATAGCTTGGAAAGCAGGTGACGGAGATTAATTATCCTGATAATGTTCTTCACGCAAATCAAGGGTTTACAACCCACGAAGGTGGGTTTTGCCTGTGTAGCCGTGACTTCTAGTCGCCAGGGTTAATTTTTCAAACTCTGTCAACTTACACCTGTTGATTTTTTAGAGGTATTTTATGAATATAAATCAGCAGCAAAATACAGCCCCAATCAAAGCTAAAAGCAATCTCAGCTTTTTTGAAAAATACTTAACAGTTTGGGTTTTTCTGTGTATTTTTGTAGGAATTTTATTAGGAAGATTATTTCCTAAAATAGCAGTAACACTCGATTCTATTAGTATTTATCAAGTATCAATTCCCATTGCTGTTTGTCTATTTTTCATGATGTACCCAATCATGGTCAAAATCGACTTTACCCAAGCTGCAAACGCTATCCGCACCCCAAAACCCGTAATTTTGACTTTAGTGATGAACTGGTTAGTTAAACCATTCACAATGGTGATATTTGCTCAATTCTTTTTAGGTTGGCTATTTAAACCTTTAATTACAGGTACAGAATTAATTCGTGGTCAGGAAGTCACAATATTTAATTCCTACATTGCCGGCACAATTTTATTAGGAATAGCACCTTGTACAGCAATGGTATTGATGTGGGGATACCTCTCTTACGGCAACCAAGGACACACTTTAGTCATGGTAGCGGTAAATTCTCTAGCTATGCTATTTTTGTATGCACCTTTAGGAAGATGGCTACTAGCGGCAAATGAGTTAATAGTCCCTTGGCAAACTATTGTTTTATCAGTATTAATTTATGTGGGTTTGCCATTAGCAGCCGGAATGTATAGCCGTTATTGGATTTTTAAATATAAAGGTAGAGAATGGTTTGAAAGAAAATTCCTCAAGTATTTAACCCCGATTTCTATTAGTGCTTTACTAATTACTTTGGTTTTACTTTTCGCTTTTAAGGGTGAATTAATTGTAAATAATCCCTTACACATTTTATTAATTGCTGTACCTTTATTTATCCAAACCAATTTCATTTTTTTAATTAGTTATGTAGCAGCATTAAAGCTAAACATTTCCTATGAAGATGCTGCACCAGCTTCATTAATTGGTGCTAGTAATCATTTTGAAGTTGCTATTGCCACATCTGTAATGTTATTTGGTTTAAATTCTGGTGCTGCATTAGCCACAGTTGTAGGGGTTTTAATCGAAGTTCCAGTTATGTTAATGTTAGTTGAATTTTGTAAACGTACAGCTTCCTGGTTTCCGCGAGAACCAGAAAAAGCAACTTTAGCAGATCCTCGCTGTATCAATACCTTAATTTCCCATGATTAATCATCCACCGAGAATACTATTTTTATATGGTTCTTTGAGAGAACGTTCTTATAGTCGATTGTTAGCAGAAGAAGCTGCTAGAATCATTGAAGGATTTGGTGCAGAAGTGCGGTTTTTCCACCCGGCCGAATTACCCATTTATGGAAGTGTACCAGATACCCATACCAAAGTACAAGAATTACGAGAATTGAGTATTTGGTCTGAAGGTCAAGTC
Source organism: Cronbergia sp. UHCC 0137 (assembly GCF_034932285.1). Lineage (NCBI taxonomy): Bacteria > Bacillati > Cyanobacteriota > Cyanophyceae > Nostocales > Nostocaceae > Cronbergia > Cronbergia sp. UHCC 0137. The sequence goes on along the minus strand of NZ_JAYGHC010000010.1, from coordinate 75,475 downwards.
TGGTCTTCACCGGAAATGCACGGTAATATTACAGGTATTCTCAAAAATCAAATTGACTGGATTCCCCTCAGTTTAGGTGCAATTAGACCAACCCAAGGTAGAACTTTAGCAGTCATGCAAGTCAGTGGTGGTTCTCAGTCTTTCAACGCTGTAAATACGATGCGAATTTTGGGACGTTGGATGCGAATGTTTACAATTCCCAATCAGTCTTCAGTAGCCAAAGCCTACAATGAGTTTAACATAGATGGGACAATGAAAGACTCGCCTTATCGCGATCGCGTTATTGATGTGATGGAAGAAATGTATAAATTTACCCTCCTCCTCCGAGATCAAGTTGATTATCTCACAGATCGTTATAGTGAACGTCAAGAAAAAGCAGCAAAAGCAGTCATTCAATTAGCCAACAGTGCATTAGAAAATCAAGATTTACCATCATGAAAAGAGTAATGTTTATTTGCAAACATAATTCCCGTCGTTCCCAAATGGCAGAAGGATTTGCTAAAATTTTAGGAGAGGGTAAAATTGCTGTTAACAGTTGTGGGTTAGCGATTAGTGAAGTAGATCCAATCACTGTACAAGTAATGTCAGAAATCGGCATTGATATAAGTGATCAAACTTCTAAACCTTTAAATGAGTTCCAAGCCGAAGATTATGATATAGTAATTTCTCTATGCGGTTGTGGAGTAAACTTACCTGAAGCATGGGTATTAAGAGAAGTTTTTGCAGATTGGGAACTTGATGATCCCAAAGGTGAATCAATTGAAACTTTTCGAGAAATACGTGATCAAATTAAAGCAAGAGTTATCAAATTGATTAGTACATTGCCAGCATAAAAATATCTTTCTTATTCTCTCTTATCTTCTCTTCGCGTCCTTTGCGTCTATCCCTACGGGACGCTACGCGAATGCGGTTCATTCAATCTATATTTTTCTAATTACTAATCAGGACGTGCAAAGCAGACTTTACTTGTTCAAATTGTCCCATAGCTTGAGATAAAAGTAAATCGGCATCTGTGGTATTTTCAGCACGTCCCAAGGTTTCTAATTGTAAAAAAAGTTGTGATAGACTTGTCGCCCCGAGGATCGCACTGCTAGACTTGAGAGCATGAGCTTCTAATTGGAGTGTTTTGGCATTTCCCTGATTAATGGCATCATCTAGCGATCGCAACCTCTGAGGTGTATCATCTAAATAAGATTCAATTATTTGTACAAATTCTTCTTGAATACCAGAACAAATAATCTCCCTTAATTCTGTTAAAACTCCCTCATCTAGGATATCATTAGATATTGAAACAGGATTTTGATCTTTATTTAGATTATGCTTGTGACAATTCCTTAAAGCAGAAGTTAATTCATCAACCCGAATTGGCTTAGTAGTATAATCATTCATCCCCAGCGCTAGACATTTTTCCCTATCTCCCTGCATAGCATTAGCAGTCATAGCAATAATCCAAGGACGAGAAGACAATGGCCACTCTTCACAAATATGCTGAGTTGCCATTAAACCATCCATTTCTGGCATTTGCACGTCCATTAATACCACATCATAATGCTGTCTTCGCAAGGATGTTAACACTTCTAACCCATTAGCTGCCACATCAGCACGGTATCCCAAACGCTGTAAAATATTAATAGCTACCTTTTGATTCACCACATTATCTTCAGCCACAAGAATTTTCAACGGAATCTTTTCTGCCATGAGGGGATCAAATTTAGATGATGTGAAGTTAGAAAGATTTTCCTTTGGCATGACATCATTACTAAAAATGTTAACTAAAGTATTCCAAAAATGGGACTTTTTAATTGGTTTAGTCAAATAAGCAGCAACTTCTACATTTCCTGTTGTTAAATTTTTATTGTTGTAATCAGCACCAATTGATGTCATCATCACTAATGGTAATTGATGGTAATTCGGCAGCTTATGAATGTCTGCTGCTAAAGTTAAACCATCCATTTCTGGCATTTGCATATCTATGATAGCAAGATCATAGTGTTGTTGTTCAAGTAGTGCGATCGCTTCTTTTCCTGATGCCACACATACAGCTATCATACCAAAAGATTCAACTTGTAACTTCAACGCTTGAAGATTTGTTACATTATCATCAATAATTAACAATCGTTTACTATCAATTAACCCTTGATATTTATTTTTATCTATAAAAAATGTCCTTTCCACAAATGAAGTAATAATAGTAAAGTAAAATTTAGAACCTTGACCAACCGTGCTTTCCACCCACATTTTTCCACCCATTAGTTCAGTTAGTCGTTGACTAATCACCAATCCTAAACCTGTACCACCATAATTACGAGTTGTGGAAGCATCAACTTGACTAAAGGGTTTGAATAGTCTTTCCATTCTATCTTCAGGAATACCGATTCCTGTATCAGTGACAGTAAATATAATTTCGTATAATTGATGATTTATATTATTAATTGTTTTGATATCAACTGAGACAATTACACCTCCCACGTTAGTGAATTTAATAGCATTACCTAATAGATTCACTAAAATTTGTCTAACCCTGGTAACATCCCCCAGCACTATCTCATAACTTTCTGAAGGCATTAAATAATTTAATTCTAGCCCTTTTTTACAAGCTTGTGGGGCTACCAAATCTAAGGATTCTTCAATACACGTTCTAATATTAAAAGTTTGTTTTTCTATTTCCAACTTACCAGATTCAATTTTAGAAAAATCAAGGATATCATTAATTAATGTCAGCATAGCATCACCACTATTGCGGATAATTTCTACAAATTCCTGCTGTTGTGATGTCAATTCTGTATCCAACAATAATCCAGTCATGCCAATTACTGCATTCATTGGTGTACGAATTTCATGACTCATCATTGCTAAAAATTCGCTTTTTGTTTTATTAGCAATTTCTGCATCTTCTTTTGCAGATTCAAGTTGTTCTTCAGCTATTTTTTTCTCTGTAATATCTGTAATTGTTCCTACAAGACGATAGGCTTTATTCTGTTCATTACGAATACACTTTCCCCTGGCAGATATCCAAATATAATTTCCATTGCGATGTTTTATCCGATAGGTATGTTCATAAAAATCAGTTTTCCCTTCTAAATGATCTTTTACAACCTCAATCACTTTTTCTAATTCATCTGGATAAACATGATCTAACCAGGTAGATAAAACATGAGGTAGTGATTCGTCATCATAACCAATAATTCTCATCCACGCAGGTGAATAATAAACTTCATCAGTATTCAGATTCCAATCCCATAGTCCATCATTTGTCCCAGAAATTGCTAATTTATAGCGTTCTTCCCGTTCCCGCAAAATTGTCTCTACATTTTGACGGCCGATAATTTCATCAGCTAGTTCATCATTAATTATTAATAGTTCTTGAGTGCGTATTCTTACACGTTCTTCCAGTTGATCGTTAGCATTTTTAATATCTTGAAACATTTGATGTAATGCTAAAATCATAGATTGAAAATTACGAGTTAGGGAGTCTATCTCGGCTATATTACTATTGTTTAAAATAATCTCCTCTTGGGCTAATATTTTTTGTGGTAAATCAGTAGTAATTTGAGTCAATATCAACACAGGGCGCACCAGTTTATTACTAAGAATAATCGCAGCTATCAAAGCCATGAAAGCAGTGATTAACATGATTCCTAGATTTTTGATGTAAACTTTACGAATATAATCTATTTTCGGTTTAGTTGGTATTTCGATCACTAATTTGAGATTGAAAATATTATTTAAAGGGCTGATTTGTGAATACAAGGATTTTTCCCACCTCCATATAGCAGGCATATTAGGTAAGTTGGGCAACAAATGAGTAACATTATTATTTAAGGTTTGTATTCTTTTATTTTGGTAAGGATTAAATGACTGTAGTATTTTCTGATTTTCTATATTAGTAGCAATAACTCGATTCTTTTCATCTATTATAGTAACATTAAAATTTTGGGTTATATTTTGTTTTTTAATTATTTTATTTAATTCTTCTATTTTAATTTCACCTAAAACAGCCCCATCAAATTTATTATTTTTAATAATTGGCAGACCTAAATTAAAAACTTCATAACTTTTACCTTCTGAGGATGTCAAGAAAATATCAGCAGTTACTAAAGATAATTTTTCTCTCAGCTGATGAAAATCATGCCTTTGACTAAAGTTTATACCTGCTTTAAGATTGGGTGGATATACTGCAACAATTTCCCCCAATCTATTTACTACATATATCTGATTAAATTGAGGAAAAATTGTTTGAATATTTTCTAAGGTTTCTTGAGTTCTACCATCTTTATTTTGCAAGGCTGAATAATTAGCAATTTGGTTTAAAATTCTTATATTATTATCTTTCCATGTTACTAGATCATTTTTAAATTCCAATGATATAAAATTTATGCTTTGGATAATTTCTGTTTCAATATTTTCCACAGCACGTGTAGAATTATTTATGTTAATTGCCATCACTGGAAAAAATACAAAGGCAATCAATAAATTAAATAAAGATTGTTGCCAAGAAATTGTATGTTTATTGTGTTTTCCCAACCATTTATCTACAGGGAAATAATTAACGATTAAACTACAAACTAGCGCATTAAAAAAACCATTAACAGCTTGTTTAACTAAGATTAAACACGTACCAATTACACTAACTTTTAATAGTCCACCATAAAGTATAGCCACCAAGGGCATACCTAATAATACCCAGTAAATTCCGTCTAATAAAAGTAGATTCTGGCTTTTTTTACGTGAATATAAGCCTACAAATAGTGCCTCACAAGTAAAAATTACTATTGCATAAGGATGTCCCCACATTAGGTAAGTACAACTGCTACTGACAATAGCAGCAATTGTTCCCCAAAAACATCCATAAATAGCTACCACTAGCAAAACACTGATACTACCAAATAAAAAATCAACGCCAAAAAAGAGTGTTAGCTTAAAGTAGTTACCAAAAAAGCCAGCAATGATCAGTAATACCAACAGCAAATTTTGTTTGTGTTTGAGTGATACTCCCGATAAATTTAATAAAGTAGCCACAGAATGCATATTATTTTCCTCTTATTGGAAAAATCTTTTAATCACTCCACCTAAGCAGAACCAAAGCGATATCCTTTACCATACACTGTATGGATAAGTGGAGATTCACTACCGACCTCTATTTTACGACGCAATAGACGAATTAATGCAGCAATTACATTACTTCCAGGTTGTTCCTCTTCTGTCCACAGATGTTCTAAAATCTGGACATGAGTTAGTAATTGTTTGGAGTTTTCCATTAAGTATTGTAATAACTGGCTTTCTTTTTGAGATAGTTCAATAATTCTTCCTTGACGATAAGCAACTTGGTTTTCTACATCAAGTTCTAAATCCGCTACAACTAAACGTCCTGTGGTGGTACTATAAGACTCTGCACCAGAACGACGTAACAAAGCCCGGACTCTTGCTAATAATTCTCGCAATTCAAAGGGTTTGATTAAATAATCATCTGCACCAGCGTCTAAACCTTGTACACGGTCATCGAGGGTATCTTTAGCCGTGAGAAACAACACTGGAGTAGTTTTACCTTGATGGCGTAATTCATGACAAATTTCCAACCCAGTCTTTCCTGGTAGCATCCAATCTAAAATTAGTAAATCATAACTCCTAATTTGTGCTAGTTCATTCCCATTTGTTCCGTGATACGCACAATCAACTATATAACCCTCACGAGTTAACACCCGACTCAAGGGTTCAGTTAATTCAACTTCATCATCAACTAATAAAATTCTCATGGTGCTTTTGATGAATAATCTCCGCAATAGGTGGATATCATCAATATAGATAGTAAACTGCCAAAACTTTAAGGACATTAACAAAATAATGCTGACTGTTGCACTACCAAAAGGTGAACTACTGAAAAATAGTATCCTATTGTTACAATCTGTAGGATTAGATTTTAGTGCTTTTTTAGATTCGGGAAACCGTCAACTACAAATTTATGACGTTAGTGGACAAGCAAAAGGGCTGCTAGTAAGAGCGCAGGATGTACCTGTTTATGTAGAATATGGTCAAGCTCAACTGGGAATTGTGGGTTATGATGTATTAAAGGAAAAAAAACCACAGGTCGCGCAATTAGTTGATTTACAATTCGGTTACTGTCGGATGTCTGTAGCGGTCAAAGCTTCTGCACCTTACAAATTACCTCTAGATTTACCCACTCATGGTCGAGTTGCGTCCAAATACGTCAACTGTGCGCGAGAATATTTTCAAACTCTGGATTTACCAATCGAGATAGTACCTTTATATGGTTCGGTGGAATTGGGTCCGATTACGGGAATGTCCGAAGCGATTGTTGATATTGTTTCTACAGGTAAGACTTTGCGTGAAAATGGTTTGACTGAAATTGCCACTTTGTATGAAAGTACGGCCCGATTAATTGCTCATCCTTTAAGTTATCGTCTGAATATGGGTAACATCCACCAGTTGGTTGAGGAGATCAGACAGGGAGTTGCGGTAGGAGTTTAATTTTTCAAATATCCCAGACTACAGGGAATCATTTATTAATTTGGTTCCCGTAGTTTATCTTAAAAAAAAGACAACTATGGTATTTAAATGGAGATTATTCTCAAAAATTATGTCTTAATAGATCATATCAAATTTTGTTAATTACTTAATCATACTTTGGCTTTTGTTCTTAACAGCTTTAGTGCCATTAGCAATTACTAAATTACCCGCAACAGGATGTTAAAGATCGCTAGAAAGAGTGTCTACTACCTTGATGCGACCTTTGATTACAAACCGCAATAGTCTGTTAATTGCTTGTTCTTCTTCTTCTTCTAAGGATTCATCTAAAATAGCCGCCATTAAACCATATCGATCTGCTAAAGTCAAGGTTCGGCTGTTGGCAGAAGCAGCGATAATTTCTGAAATAGCACCAGGGAGAAGTTTAAGGGCAGGCATAGGAGTAAAGTTGAAATCTACTCTTTTAATATGTCAGATAATCTCTGTGAAGAAAGTGATTAATCTAATCTATTTATTGTGAACGTGATCTGTTATTTGTGTGATCCCAATAGCTATAAATTAGTGATTTAGATCATAAGGATAAATTGAATAATATATAGGGTTTGCGGAAAAAGTCCTTTCGTTAGGGCTAGAAGTCAGGAGTCAGCACTTCGGTTCGGCTGCGCTCACCAACCACGGCTACGCTCAGTGACCGGAGTCAGGAGGACAGTTAAAACATTTTTTCATCTCTGGCTGCCCAGAAAAGTGCAAGGTTTTTCAGACACAATATGCTATAAACTTGCACCTACCGTCTTTTTTATGAGCTTCAAGCCTTTGATTTATCAGGCTTTATTGTTTATTGTATGTGTATCAATCAGGTTGTTAACTGGTTTAAAGCAGCAACAATCAGATTCCCATTATAGCCAGTTTTTTATCTGCAACACTAGCGCAAATCAAAAAAGTTTGCTATCGTGGTTTTATGTGCGGGTGACTAGCTCAACGGTAGAGCAGTTGACTCTTAATCAATTGGTTGCGGGTTCGATTCCCTCGTCACCCACTGCCTTCCAGCCTTCCCCCTTTTTATCCCTAAAACCGCTTCATTTGTTTGGTTTCAGAATCAACATATAAAGAGCGATCGCTGAATTGTCAGATCGGACACTTTATTGCTTCCCTATGAACGCGGCTGAGATTAAGGATTTTTGTCGGAGTTATCAATAGTATTTTCAAAGTTAAAGGGAGAGCGATCAGCGGATTAACCTCCCTGTTAAATTAAAGTTTTAATAGGCATTCCCCTACCTATCACCTGTCATCAAAACTTCTTTGGCAGTTAAGTGTAACTCTGGAAAGGTTGGAGAAATTATCAAATCATCACCTCTAAATTGGGTAACTTGATATTCTCCATCAACTAGAGAATAAATTGATAATGTGGGTGATTTGGGATTACCAATAAATCTTCTACCACCCAATCCCAAATAATCTACTATCCAATATTCAGGAATCCCTATTGATTCATAATCGGTGGATTTAATAGCGTAATCGGTTTGCCAATTGGTACTAACTACCTCAACGACAAGGGGAATTGATGCAGCTTGGGTTAGTGTTGACTGTTTTTTCCATAGCGGCTCATTGACTAAATTATCTAAGTTTAATAGCAGAATATCGGGACAGTAGGCGGAACTTGATGTTGATGGTTTAACAAACGGATTTTTAGCAATACCATAGGGTAGGTTAGCCTGAAATACTTGTCTACTTAGATAACGACTGATTACCGCAATAATAAATTCATGGTCTCCTGCGGGCTGATTCATCTCTACAATTACCCCGTTATGCAGTTCATAGCGTACCCCCGTTTCTGGATACCATTCACAAAATTCGTCAAAGGTTACTGGTTTGGGTAAAATTTGCACCATATTTTTACCTTTTGCTCACGATAGTTATTATTTTACTTCTATTCTTTATTCCCTATTCACCGTTTGCGATCGCTCTCAAATTGTCTGATTGTCTGTCTAATTTTGGGACAATTGTTTCACTGCCTGGGAGTTTGACGGCAGATCGAGGGCGATCGGTTGTGCGAATTTATTTTCATGCTGGAGGTGAGATTGAGACAGATTTGGAAATTTCTGTTAAGATATTAGTTAGATAGATGATTTTTATGTATTTAGATTTCGATTATTGTACATAAACTTGAGTCTAAGAATCCCTTATAGGAGCTAAGTTATTATGCCTACATTACAAATTAACAAGAAATATTACAAATGGAATTGGGATGTATCTCTTGGTGGGGATTATGATGAGTGGGGTACAAGTACCTATTTTATGGAACTGGGCTACGATTTATATGCAGTTAGACAAGTAGAAGTTTACCAAAATGGCAACGTGTTGTTTTATGATAGCAATCATGTTTCAGACAATCATGGGATGTTATGTGATAAACGCATAGATGCTGGGGATATCAAGGAGTTTGAAATTTCCAAAGCCGAATTTGATCAAGTTTGGCAAACAAAAACCCCCATTAATCAGTGATAGTATTTGTTGTAACAATCTTATAGGCGATCGCATGGCGCAATAGCCAAAAATGCTATATTTCAAAATCTAAATTCTCAATCATCAATCCATGACAAAAAAAGTAGATATTGGTAGTAAACGCTTAATAAGTCTCGCCCCCGATAATTGGGTACAATGGGTAACACAAAGAAAAGATATTCGTGTCAAAGAGTTTATTTCCTCAGAATTTCAATGGATTAGCCGCGATAACGACGTACTAATTAAAGTTGAAAATCCCCAAGAGGAATTTTTAATACTCAATGAGCTACAATTGCGTTATAAAGAGACAATGCCTCTGAGAATGACTGCTTATATTGCTTTAGCACGGGAACGTTATAAATTACCCATTTATCCTGTACTAATCAATATTTTACCCCACGTCAAAACACCAAAAATTTCCAACTTCTATGAACAAGAATTTATGGGGATGAAGAGTTATCAAGACTATCGGGTAATTAATCTCTGGGAAATTGAAGCGAGTTTAGTATTTCAACAAAACTTAACAAGTTTATTACCCTTTGTCCCAATTCTCAAAGGAGGTGGCGAAGAAGAAATTGTTAGAGAAGCAGTAATTAAACTGCGAGAAAATGAAAAGTTAGGCGATTTAGAACCATTATTATCATTTTTTGCGTCATTTGTCCTAGAAATACCAATAGTTCAACAAATAATGAGGTGGGATATGACAGTATTAAGAGAATCACCCTGGTATAATGAAATCCTCAAACAAGGTTTGCAGGAAGGCTTACAACAAGGTTTACAACAAGGGTTACAACAAGGTGAACAGCGCGGTAAACAAGAAGGAGAAGCTAATTTAATTATTCGTTTATTATCAAAGCGTTGTGGTAATCTAGATCCAGAAATTCCATCACAAATTCGTCAGTTATCAAGTCCTCAGTTAGAAACATTAGGAGAAAGTATATTTGATTTTTCTAGTATGGCTGATTTAGAAACTTGGTTAGAACAAAATACTGATGTAAGCAGTTGGTAGCTATAGCACTCCTAAATGATTTCTAAATAAATCTAAGTATTGTAGGGTGGGCAATGCCTTACAAAACCCGCAGATTCTCTAGCCTGAGTTATAGCAAGAGGACTTGAGTTTCCTTGTGCGTCAGATAGCAAAAGTCTGTTGGTTGATAAATTATCGGGTCTGACGCACCCTACAAGAGATAGCATTGATAATGCTTATTTAATAGATTTTGTCAATGCGTAACTCCTATGATCTTATTTTTTTGGGTTTTCTGCTTTGTAATTTGATTAATTTAAACCAGCCTTGAAAAGGTAAAATTGTAGCTACCCATAGATTGTTATGAGTTTCTTCTGTGGTCAGTCCAGTGGGGGGAAACTCACCTTTTTGAGGATGATAATAAGAGCCAAATATAATGTCCCAAATGGGGAAAAACAAGGCATAATTTTTATCAATATGTTCTGGTTGAAATGAATGATGGATTCTGTGGTATTGTGGACTAACGATGATAGTAGATAAATTCCCTGCTCCTAAACGTAAATTTGCATGAATAAATTGTAGCCAGAGAATTTCTATAAATGTTAAGAAACCAGCTTTTATCGGTTCAATATGAAATAATACATTCATAGGCAGAACTAATAAAAAGAGGATTAATGGTTCTTCTAACCAATGGACTCTTCTAGTACTGGTGACATTTAAGGAAACTTCGCTGTGATGAAATTTATGCTGTTCCCATAAAAAGGAGTTTGTATGCTGGAATCGGTGAATCCAATAATAGAAAAAATCAACTATCAAAAAATAAATGATTATACCAATAGCTGTTTCTATCCAATTGCGGGGCTGGGGAAAAACAAAATATGCTCCACCTAACCGACTGCTAATTAATTCTACTAATGTGGCAATGCCGATCGCATTCATTAAGAATGCTAACAAAGTATAGACAATATACCATTTTAAGTTGAAAATAAGATGACGCAACGGTTGATTTGGTTCGGCTGGACGCAATCTTTCTATGACCATAAAAACCCCATACATCAGAAATCCCTTCAGCACATAATCGACAAATCTGAAGATAGCATCAATCCGTTCCATGATGAGTTAACCTATTTTTTAGTGTTGGAATAATTGTATGATTTTTCTCACGCAGAGGCGCAGAGGCGCAGAGAGTAAGAGTTTGAAATCATTGATTTTTCAATTTTATGTTTCTTATTCTACCACAACTATGGCTGATTTTTTGTAAACATATCTTAATTTATGCTGTGAGGATAGAGGATGAATTGGACTATTTTTTTGGCTGCACTTGGTAGTACCAGTATAGAATTTTTGGAAGTGGTGGCGATCGCTTATGCTATTGGTAGTTCTGGTTATGTTCAAGAGGCTTTATGGGGTTCTCTTGTGGGGTTAATGGTGGTTTTGGCTGGGGCGATCGCTCTTGGCACTGGGTTACAATTTGTACCGTTACAACCATTGCAAATCCTCATTGGGACTCTGTTATTGTGGTTTGGGTGGAAATGGGTGCAGAAGTCGGTACGCAGACTAGCAACGGGAAGACGAGCAGGTTGGATTGATGATCATGTCTTAGAAAAAGAAGGTATTGTTTTAGAACAGGAAATCGTGGGTTTTAGCAAACTCAATTTCTTGATTATGACTAAAAGCGTAGCCTTGGAAGCCTTGGAAATAGTCGTAATTGTGATGACCTTGGGTTTAGCCACAAGTGCATGGTATGAAGCGATCGCTGGTACAGGTTTTGCTTTACTATTATCTTTAGTCATGGTGATTTTATTACATCCATATTTAGTGAAATTACCAGAAGTGTTAATCAAACTTGGTGCAGGAATCATGCTCAGTGCAATGGGGACTTTTTGGTTAGGGGAAGGTGTGGGAGTGGAATTTCCCTTTGATGAATTTGCTATCTTGATCTTAATTGCTTTATATAGTCTCACAGCCGGAATTTCTGTATATTGGCTCAAAAATCAACCTGTGACATGAGAAAATCAAATGATGATTGTCGTTACTGCTCCGTAGTTTCTAAAGCTAACCGAGAAGACCCCATTGGTACAGCAGGTACAGTAGATGAATGGTTGCTAGTGGAAGTTCCCCAACCTTGGAAAACCCATCTTTGGGAAGAAAAACCACAGTTTCAACCACTGTTGGAAGTTGTCGAGAAGTTAGCATCTCAACCTATACGATACACCAAAACTCGACTATTAGCGATCGCACCCGATCAAACCCACACCCACCCAGAACTCGTCCGCGTTTTTCACTACAAACGTCCAGCCAAATTATTTACTCAATACACCAAACAGGAATATTTACTCCCCCTCTCCCAACTTACACCCCTAGCAGAAGCTTTATTATTCAAACAGCAAAAACTGATCAATTTTCAAGCCTACCACCAACCAACACAACACATTCGAGAAATTCTCATTTGTACCCATACTAACTATGATCGAGCCTGTGGCAGATTTGGTTATCCTCTCTACCAACAACTACAAAAACAGTATACTACAAAAAATTTGCGCGTGTGGCAAACCAATCATTTTGGTGGACATCAATTTGCACCCACATTAATTGATTTTCCTAACGGACAAGTTTGGGGACATTTAGAACTTGATGTTTTAGATTGTTTAATTTATCGAGAAGGTGATGTTTCCCAATTACGCCCTTTTTATCGTGGTTGGACGGGGTTGAGTAAATTTGAGCAAATAGCAGAAAGAGAAATTTGGATGCGAACTGGTTGGGAGTGGTTGAACTATCGTAAAACTGGGCGTATTTTGGCACAAGATGAAGGAGGAATCAAGAAAAAGTTCCTAAAAATCATCTTTAAATATCTTCCTTTCCCCAAATTAAAACTTTTAGTTGAACGCTGGAATGAGCAAGCAAACTGGGTGAAATTGGAAATTCACTACACAAGTGATGATGAGAAAAATTGGGGAGCATATTCAGCCATTGTCAAACAAACCGGAACAGTGACAACAAAACTTAAATCCGGCGATAATGTACCCTTAGTGAGTGTTAATCAGTATGGTGTTGAAGAGTTGCGAAACTAGGAAATTGGGGATTGGTAATTCTTCTCCTGACTCCTTGCCCTGAGCGAAGTCGAAGGGCTGACTCCTTAAATTTGCTCCACACTCAAACCCGACGCAATAACCGCTTTTTGACACAAATCTAGAGAAGGATCACCGGCGATTACCTGACGCTGTAAACGATGAGCGATCGCAATCATATCTTCTTGTGGCAACCAGGGAAATACTACCAAATCTCCTGGTACAGAAAACATTGTAATTAACTGCTCTAAAATATTAGCTTGTAAACCAGAAGGTTGGAGAACAATCACTGTTGTTGCTTCCTCAATTAGCCATTCATGATCCCAATCATCCGCAGTTACAGCCACAGCCAAAGCGATGGGAGGGATATTAGTAAAAAACTCCGGTGAAGCCGTATCACCATAAAATATCAAATGCTGTTTACCTAGACGTAACCACCGTTTACTGGGTACAGGAGCAGTTTCTTGTACTTGTTGTGCTGGAGTTACAGTGTTAACATCTGTGGTTTTAGGGATGATAGCGATAATTTCTGATGTTGTAGTTGGAGGTAATTCTGGTTTTTCTGCGACTTTTTCCTGTTGATGCTTAATAGTTTGGACTAATTCTTTATGGGTGATCCGCTTACCTGTTTTAGCTTCCTCTAGATACTGTTCTCGGAGATTTTGAGGTGTTGAAGGTGCAGCTAAAAGATAAAGAGCCGAAGTCGCAATGTCAATTTGTGCAAGATTTGCACGATTTCCAAAGGTTTCGTATACATTAATAAAATTATAAGCCGTGCGACGACTCCAACCAAATTCAGCTTTTAACCAGCTATCAAATTGACCATGTTTCAGTTGAGTCCGTACCTCCGCCAAACTTTGTCCAATTTCCCAAATATCTTGAGCCGTCCGTCGTAACTGTTCTCTAATCTCGCTAGTGCGTTGTTCAACTAGCGATCGCTGTTCTGGAGTCAGAATTTCGTAATCAAAACTAATCACAATATTCTCTGCCGGATTCTTCTGCTTTGAATTAATCATAATTTATCAATTTCTAAATCCATTAAGAAAAAATTTCAGTGATTTAAGATAAGTAACAGAACAAAGGATGACGGTGTTATTTTACTCAATTGTACTTAATAACGCTAATCTTAGTAGATAAACTACTATATGCAATTTTATTTGAAAATGGGTAAATAAACTACTTTTTTTGTCTCACGCAGAGGCGCAGAGGCGCAGAGAGGAATTATGAGCGTGGGAGGGGGAAAGAGGGTTTTTTTAAATTAGTCAGAAGTGATAACAAAAATACTTGACAAAGTATCCCATTTATTGGTTTATTGAGAATAATTCTTAAAAAATTCCAGTAATTAGTAAAAATGCTGATGTGGATTTCGTATCAAATTAGGAGGTATGTTACTGACTACGAAAATAATTTTGCATACATTCAAAACCCCTGTAGAGACGTTCCATGGAACGTCTCTACACCCAAAAATCATACGCTAATATAGCTACGCCATATTTTCACTATCTCCCGCCATCTGAGCTAATTTATGAAAACTCTCTTGCTACCTTCGGTAAATAGTTCCTTGTTAGAAGTTGACCATGTTTTTATCTGTGTTGAGACAGCACCGGAACTAGGATTCTTTGCAAAAAAAGGATTAACTGTCACCAAAACCCCCGTCAAACAACCGGAAAGGGGTACAGCCTCCCATATTATTTTTTTTGAGAACTTTTATCTAGAGTTTATCTGGGTTGAGGATGAACTAGCTGCGGAAATTTATGCAGTTCGTACAGGTATAGACTTTTTAGCCCGCACAGGATGTTATGATGCGAAAAATTCTCCTTTTGGAATTGCTTTACGTCAGCAGTCTCGAAGCAGACAATCTCTAGATGAGTACCAGTTTAGGTATTCCCTACCAGGAGAATCGGAATTATTGCTAAGTTTTTCCAGTGATAATTTAGTAACCCAAAGAGAACCCCTGTGTTTTGTCATTCCTGATGCGATCGCTCTACCCAGACTAAAAAGAAATTTTCCCAACTTACAAGATCAATGGATGTCTCATCCTTTAGGGTTAAAAAAAATGACAGGGATTGAAATTAGTGCTGCTTGCGGAAATAATTTAACCCAACCTTTGGCCTTATTATCACAAGATGGGGTAGTACAAATTGAATCTGGTTCACCATGTATTCAGTTAACCTTTGATAACCGTGTTCAAAGAGGAATAATAGATGCTCGAAAAATAGATATTCCCCTAGTGTTAAAGTTTTAAACTTGAAAATCTCATGTATTGGCGAAAATTTTGGCAAATTGTACAACCATACTGGTTATCGAGTTGGCGCAAAAGTGCGCTTACTCAGTTAATCATTTTAGTGATTTTATCCTTGGGAAGTAGTTATTTCATCATTTTTGAAATTCTGCAACGTGGTGAACTTACTTCTTCCTTAGCAGCGCGGAACGTCAATCGTTTTTACCAGACATTTTGGTTTTTTAGTGGAGTTGTGATCATTAATGTTTTATTCATCTCCCTAAAAAACTATATTCAAGGCAAAATCAGCCTAGATTGGCGTAAATGGATGACATCTGAATACCTCCAACAATATTTTTCCCAACAATCTTTTTATCAATTACAAGTTACCTCCCAGATAGATAATCCAGATCAGCGTTTAGCAGAAGATATTAAAAATGTCACCCAAAGATTAGTATCATTATTTGTGATTTTTCTAGATTCCCTAGTTCAGTTAATTGGTTTTATTGGCGTATTGTGGCTGATTTCTCCCATCTTAATGTTCTCTTTGGTAACTTACGCTGTAGTGGGTTCATTGGTGACTACCTTAGTATTTGGGAAAGTGTTAATCGGAATTAATTTTGAGCAACTAAAGCGAGAAGCCGACTTTCGCTATGGTTTAGTTAGAGTCCGGGAAAATGCCGAAGCAATAGCTTTTTACAACGGACAAAACCAGGAATCACAACAACTCAAACAGAAATTTCAAGAAGTATTTACCAATATTAAAAGATTAATTCGTTGGCAATTTCAGCTAAATGTCTTTCAAAATGTTTATCAATTTCTCACCTTTATTTTACCCTTTCTAATTTTAGCACCACGCATATTTTCCCGCGAACTAGAAATTGGGGCTATTACCCAATCGCAAGCAGCCTTTGAAAGGGTCGGATTAGCACTAGGATTAATTATTACCCAATTTAATCAAATCAGTGCCTTATCCGCAGGACTTGAAAGACTCTCAGAACTCATTAATGTTATAGAAACAAAGCGAGAAGGGAAAATTGAACTTGTAGAAGCTACACATTTAACTATTAAAAAATTAACATTAGAAATTCCTGAGCAAGGCAACTTAATTGAAGATTTATCTTTAAGTATACAACCTGGTGAATCATTAATTATTGTTGGGGCTAGTGGTGTCGGTAAAACATCCTTATTACGTGCCATAGCTGGGCTGTGGGTACATGGTAAAGGGATAATTGAGCGACCTGAAAATAATAATTTTTTGTTTTTTCCTCAACATCCTTATATGACATTAGGAAGTTTGCGACAGCAATTAATTTACCCACAGACAGCAACTAATATTTCTAATCAAATATTACTAAAAATTCTTGAAGAAGTAGAATTACCCGATTTAGCCGAACGCTATGGGGGCTTAGAAGCTGTAATTGATTGGTCGCGAGTGTTATCGTTAGGAGAACAACAGAGACTGGCCTTTGCGCGATCGCTAATTATTCAACCAAAATACGCCATCCTTGATGAAGCTACCAGTGCGCTAGATGCAGAAACAGAAGCCAGTTTATATCAAAAACTCCAGAGAACATCAGTCACTTATATTAGTGTCGGACACCGTAGCGAATTATTAAATTATCATCAATTTGTTTTAGAACTAACACAAAAACAAAAGTGGCAATTTTCAACAACAGTAGATTATGTAAAATTTAGCAATGTCTAATCAATTTAATTATCGTTTACTCAGCCAGTTTTGGCGAATTGGACAACTTTATTGGCTTTCACCACGAAAATGTCCAGCCATCTTACTTCTTTTTTTCCTACTATGTCTCTCACTGTTTGGGACTTTAGTAACAGTGGGATTAAGTATATTTTTAAGTGAATTAGAATCCTCCTTAGCAGCAGTAGATAGCAACCGATTTTTGCAAGCAGTTGTGATCTTTATTGGGATATTATTAATTGGTGTGCCGATTCTCGCGCTCAAAGTATATTTACAATCCCAATTAAGTTTATCTTGGCGACAGTGGTTAACAGAATATTTTCTGAATAAATATTTAGATCAACGAAATTTTTATGCCCTAACCACCACCACAGATATTGATAACCCAGATCAGCGCATTGCCGAAGATATTCAAAATTTTACCCAACAATCGCTTTATTTTGCCCTAGTATTATGTGACTCAATTTTGCTTCTGATTGGCTTCTCTGGAGTCCTGTGGCGCATTGCACCTGCATTAATGATCTTTTTAATCATTTACGCCGTTATTGGCACAGTATTCACAACCATAGTTTTTGGTAGAACCTTAGTAGGGATTAACTTTGAACAACTCAAACGGGAAGCTGATTTTCGTTATGGTTTGATTCGGGTGCGAGATCATGCAGAAGCGATCGCATTTTATCAAGGACAAGCAGCAGAATCTCAAGAAATCTGGCAACGTTTTTTGCGGGTTTTCAGTAACTTTACCCACCTAATTCGTTGGCAATTAGGCTTAGACTTATTTCAAAACAGTTATCAATATATCACATTTTTACTACCAACATTTATATTAGCTCCCCAAATTTTAGCGGGTGAGTTAGAAATAGGCGTATCAGCACAAGCAGGAGTAGCTTTTCGCAGCATCTTAATTGCTTTAGGTTTAATTGTCAGTCAATTTGAGCAACTAAGTAACTTAGCCGCAGCCGTAACGCGGTTAGATGAATTGCAAAACAGCATTGAGAAAATACAAAACCCCAGTCAAACTGAACTGAACAGAGTCGAAGATTCCTGCATCAGTTTTCAGAACGTCACCCTACACACCCCCAACTATCAGAAGATCCTCATTCAAGACTTATCCTTTACCGTTCCCCTTGGAGAGTCCCTATTAATAACAGGTAAAAGTGGAGTAGGTAAAACCTCCCTATTGCGTGCCTTAGCAGGACTGTGGCAATCTGGAACAGGAACAATTACTTATCCAAAATCTCACATCCTCTTTTTACCCCAACGTCCCTACATGATTCTCGGTAGCTTGAGAGAACAACTAATATATCCCCAACCTAACACCACTATATCAGAAAATGAACTTTTGCAAATTTTACAACAAGTCAACTTAACAGACTTAGTAGAACGCTTTAACGGCTTAGATAGCATCACCGAATGGGGAAGAGTCTTATCAATTGGGGAACAACAAAGACTAGCCTTTGCCCGCTTACTGTTGCAGTCTCCCCAATACGCCATTCTCGACGAAGCCACCAGCGCCTTAGACGAAACCAATCAAACCCTACTCTATCAACAACTCCAGAAAACAGACATCACCTATATTAGCGTTGGACATCGCTCCTCACTGCGTTCCTTCCACCACTGGATATTAGAACTCAGAAACACCAATGCTTGCATACAACCAATTAAAACTGCGCCACACTGACCACTCAAACCCTCATTCCTCTGTGTTCTCTGTGCCTCTGTGGTTCGTTAATTTATTTTTTTGAATATTACCCACTAGACTTATTAATAATAATATGCAACAATCAAAACATAAATAAAAACTTACTCTCCGCGCCTCTGCGTGAAAAAAATCCAGATTAGAAATGACATCCTCCAACATCCCCCACCAGCTAGAAAGCCGCATAGCCACACTAACACCTGAAAAACGAGTCTTATTAGCAAAAATACTCATAAAACAAGCCAAATTCAGCAAATCCATCCCACCGCGCAGCCAAAACACCAAATTACCGCTTTCCCTAGCACAAGAAAGACTGTGGTTTATCCATCAACTCGACCCTAATAATTCAGCTTATAATATTGCAATTAATTGGCAATTAACAGGAAACCTGCAAATTCCGATATTATTAGCCAGCTTACAAACAATAATCCAACGCCACGAAAGCCTACGCACTGCTTTTCCATCCCAAGCAGGTAAACCTTATCAAGAAATTACCCCAACCGTTAACTTACAATTACCAATTATTGACTTACAAGACTTACCCCAACACCAGCAAACACAAGCAGTTGAAAATTTAGCCAAAGTAGAAGCTAGTCAATCCTTCGATTTGACTCAAGCGCCTTTAATGCGGGTGAAAATCATCCGCCTCGCACCAGATCAAGCCACCCTACTACTAACCCTACACCATATTATTGCTGATGGGTGGTCACGGGGAATTTTATTGCGTGAGTTAGCAACTTGTTACCGCGCCTTGGCAGTTGGAGAAAAACCATCCTTACCAGCATTAACGATTCAGTATGCGGATTTTTCCTTATGGCAGAGAGAATGGCTAGAAAGGGAGGAAATGAAAACGCAATTAGCGTATTGGCGACATAAGTTAGCTAATTTGCCAACTCTAGAACTACCAACAGACTACCCACGCACCGCACTACAAAAATTTAACGGCAAAATAGAGTCTTATTTATTACCAAAATCCCTATTAGAATCTTTAAAAAACTTGAGTAAGCAGCAAGGTGTAACGCTGTTTATGTTGTTGTTAGCAGCTTTTAAAATTTTATTACATCGCTATTGTCAGCAAGATGAAATTGTTTTAGGAGTACCCAGTGCGAACCGTAATCATCAACAAATACAAAGTTTAATCGGTTTTTTTGTCAACACCTTAGTATTACGCACAAATTTAGCTGGAAATCCCAGCTTTACAAACATCCTAGAACGTATACGCACCACTGCCGCAGAAGCATTTGAGCATCAAGAAATCCCCTTTGCCAAAGTTGTAGAAGCACTGCAAATAGAACGGGATTTAAGCCATAATCCCTTAGTGCAAGTGATGTTTCAGGTACAAAATGAAGCTTATCAGTTGCAGAATGATTCCCAGTTAGATTTAAAAATACCAGACTTAGAAATTCAGCAAACTTGGGTAGAAACTGGTGCAACCAAATTTGACTTAACTTGTCATTTGGTGGAACGTTCGGAAGGTTTGCTAGTGGTGATGGAATATTGTACAGATTTATTTCACCAACAAACTATCACTCGCATGATTCAGCACTTGCGAGTCATATTAACAGCTATTGTGGAAAATCCCGTCCTGAAAATTGCTGAAATCCCCATTCTCACCCCCCAAGAACAACATCAAATCTTGGTAGAATGGAATCAAACCGAGGTAGAATATCCCCAAAAGTGCTTACATCAACTATTTGAGGAGCAAGTTAAGCACACACCTGATAGTATTGCTATTTGTGATCAAGAACAAACCCTTACCTATCAAGAACTCAACAGCAAAGCTAATCAACTCGCCCATCATTTACGCACATTAGGCGTAGGTTGTGAGTCTTTAGTGGGAATTTATCTGGAAAGTTCACCAGAATTAATTATAGCATTACTAGCCGTTCTCAAAGCTGGAGGCGCGTACATACCCCTAGATAGTAAACTTCCTCCCGAACGTTTAGCCTATATGCTGGGGGATGCTAAACCGGAAATTCTACTCACAATGGCTACATCGGTGACACCAGACTATCAAGGGATTGTACTCTGTTTAGATCAAGATTGGGAAGCGATCGCCCAACACCCAGAATACAATTTAAACAACATAGTTACAGGCGAAAATCTCGCTTACATCATTTATACATCAGGTTCAACGGGTAAACCAAAAGGTGTAATGTTGACCCATAAAGGATTAGCAAACTATCTACAATGGGCAATTCAAACCTATCCAGTAGATTTAGGAGTGGGTGTACCTGTACAATCTGCCATTAGTTTTGATGCCACAATTACCAGTTTATATACTCCTTTACTCGTTGGAAAAGCAGTAATATTGCTACCAGAAGCCGAAGAAATAGAAGCACTAAAAAACGCCCTCAGTTCTGCAAGCAATTTTAGTTTAGTTAAGCTGACACCTGCCCATTTAAGCATACTATCTCAACTTCTACCCCAAAAAGTGCAAGCAGGACAACCCCAAGCATTCATCATTGGTGGGGAAGCACTAACCGAACAACATTTAGAATTTTGGCGGAATTACTTCCCCCAAACAAAGTTAATCAATGAATATGGACCCACAGAAACCGTTGTGGGATGCTGCATTTATGATGCCACACCAGAAAAATCCAGCAACGGTAATGTACCTATTGGTCGTCCGATTGCCAATACACAACTTTATATTTTAGATCGTTATTTGCAACCTGTACCCATTGGCGTACCAGGAGAACTCTACATAGGTGGTGCAGGAATCGCCAGAGGTTACTTAAATCGCCCCGAATTAACCGCAGAAAAATTTCTCCGCGCCTCTGCGCCTCTGCGAGAGAAAACCCTATACAAAACAGGCGATCGCACCCGCTACCTAAAAGATGGTACAATAGAGTACCTGGGTAGATTGGATGATCAAGTAAAAATTCGCGGGTTTCGGGTCGAACTGGGGGAAATTGAGGCAATTCTCAAAACTCATCCCTCAGTGCAAGAAGCAGTAGTCATCCTACGAAAAGATCATCCCCAGCAGTCCCAATTAGTAGCTTATCTTGTCGGAAACCAGCAAACGGTAGATTTTCGGCAATATCTAGCGACAAAATTACCAGCTTATATGCTACCTTCAGCTTTTGTATGGTTAGAAAAATTACCATTGACAACCAACGGAAAAGTTGACAAACAGCAACTTCCACAACCCGCAGTTAAACCAAAGTCAGAACAAATCGCACCACGTAACTCCATAGAAACAACACTCGTACAAATCTGGACAGAAATTCTTGGTTCTAGCGTTTGTATTCATGATAACTTCTTTGAGCGTGGGGGAGATTCCATCCTCAGTATTCAAATGGTAGCTAAAGCGAATCACGCAGAGATGAAATTAACACCCAAGCAATTATTTCAACATCAAACCATCGCTGAACTAGCTACAGTAATTGAAATTGCACCCACAACCCAAGCAGAACAAGGAATTGTGACGGGAATAGTCCCCTTAACGCCGATTCAGCATTGGCTGTTTGAGCAAAATTTGCACAAATGGGATCATTTTAACCAAGCTGTGATTTTGGAAGTAGCAGCCGATTTAGATGTAAAATATTTGCAACAGGCAATTGAGGAATTAGTAATACATCATGATGTATTGCGTTCTTGTTTTACAACTACCTTAGATGGTACATGGGAAAAAAATATAATTCCCAGCTTAGAAAACGAAGGGATGCTAACAGTTGTTGATTTACAAGAATTAGCAAAAAACCAACAAACACAGCAGATTGAATCAATAGCATCTCAACTGCAAGCTAGTTTAGACTTAGCTAATGGAATATTATTTAAAGTAGCCTTGTTTCAATTGGAAATCGGTGAAAATAATCGCCTATTATTTATCATTCACCATTTAGTAGTTGATGGAGTTTCTTGGCGAATTTTGCTAGAAGATTTAGTCACAGCCTATCAACAGCTAAAAGCTAATCAAACACCAATACAATTACCAGCAAAAACCACATCTTTTCCAGAATGGGCGCGAAACTTGGTGAATTACGCCGAATCCGATCATGTCGCCACATTCAAAACTTGGTTAGAAATTCTCCCTAAACAATTACCCCAATTACCTTTAGATAACATTGACAAAGGTGATAACAATATTGCATCTCAAGCAGAAGTTCAAATTAATTTAGATATCAACCAAACTCGCGCTTTACTAGAAGCAGTACCCAAGGCTTACAACACACAAATAAATGATATCTTATTAACAGCTTTAGCACTAAGTTTTAGTCAATGGACAAAACAACGTTCCTTACTGATTGACCTAGAAGCTCATGGACGAGAAGATTTATTTACCAACATAAACATTAATCGGACAGTAGGTTGGTTTACAAGTATTTTTCCAGTATTTTTGGAATTGAAAAACACCAACGAACTGGAAATAAATTTAAAATATGTAAAGGAACAACTGCGACAAATTCCCCAAAAAGGTATGAGTTATGGACTTCTGAAATATTTAAGCAAAAATAAAAATCTGTCCCAGACTTTACAAGAACTACCCCAATCTGCTATTAGTTTTAATTACATGGGACAAATAGATTTATCTACCTCCCAAAGTTGGATTTTAGGACTAGCAAAAGAATCAACAGGATTATCTTCTAACCCTCTAAATCCGCGCCGATATATATTCAATATCAACGCTTGGATAGCCCAATCTCAGTTACAAATTCAGTGGCGATACAGTCGTAATTTACATGACACAGCCACAATTGAAAATTTAGCCCAGCAATACATTAAAACATTACAAGCACTCATTCAACATTGCCAATCATTAGAGAATAGTGGTTACACACCATCTGACTTTGCCGGTGCGCGGTTGAATCAGCAACAACTCGACAAATTATTAAACAAACTTCAACCCAAAGAAAGGAAGTGAAAGTGGAAAGCAGCATTATTGACATCTACGAACTTTCTCCCATGCAAGCGGGAATGTTATTTCATACCTTGTATGCTCCCAATTCAGGCGTATATTTTGAGCAGCGTAATTGTCTCATTCGTGGTAATTTGAATTTAGCAGCTTTTCGTCAAGCTTGGCAGCGTGTAGTTGAGCGTCATTCAGTGCTGCGGACTGCTTTTCATTATTCAGAGTTAGAAAAACCATTACAAGTAGTATATGAAAATGTAGAATTACCTTGGCAAAATTTAGATTGGTGTGGTTTAGAAGATACTGTACAACAAACTAAATTAACTGAGTTTTTAGAAAGGGATTATAATTCTGGTTTTGATTTAAACCAACCTCCCCTCATGCGTTGTGCTGTAATTCGCTTAAAGTTTAATAAATACCAGTTTATCTGGAGTCACCATCATTTACTCATGGATGGTTGGTGTAACGGGATTTTATTAACAGAAGTTTTCAGACTATATAAAGCATTTTGTCAAGGGCAAGATGTAACATTACCACCTCCTACACCTTACAGTAATTATATTCTTTGGCTACAGCAACAAAACCCAGAACAAGCGGAAAATTATTGGCGTAAGCATCTTCAGAATTTTACAGCGCCCACAGTTTTGGGGAATAGAGAAAATAACCAATCCTCAATTCTCAGTCAACAGTCAACACTCAACAGTCAACAAACTGAACAACTACAAAACTTTGTCCGTCAGCATCATCTTACCGTCAATACTTTAGTCCAAGGGGCTTGGGCGTTATTATTAAGCCGTTATAGCAGTGAGAATGATGTATTGTTTGGTACTACTGTTTCCGGTCGTCCTCCAGAATTACCGCAAGTAGAAAGGATAGTTGGTCTATTTATCAATACTTTACCTGTGCGGGTTTATGTAGATGGTGAAGCAAAATTAATACCTTGGCTGGAAAAATTGCAAGCGGAACAGGTAGAAAGAGAACAATATAGTTATAGTTCTTTGGTAGATATTCAAGGTTGGAGTTCCGTTCCTCGCAGAATATCTTTATTTGAAAGTTTGCTGGTATTTGAAAATTATCCAGTGTCGATAGAATCAATCATCAAAAGTTTTGATCAGACTCTCCAAATTGAAGATACCCAAGGATTTGAAAAAACAAATTATCCTCTAACACTAACAGTAATTCCTGGAGAGGAGTTGTTATTTAAAGTTAGTTATGATATTTCTTATTTTGATGCAGCAACGATTTCGCGTCTTTTAGGACATTTGGAAACTTTGCTGTTGTCAATGGTGAAAAATCCTGACCAAAGGCTTTCACAGATATCAATTTTAACACCGCAAGAAAAACAACTAATATTAGAAGAGTGGAATAAAACTACACAAATATATCCGAATCTGTGCATTCATCAGCTATTTGAAGCGCAGGTGGAAAGAATACCTGATGGAATTGCGTTGGTTTTTGGTGGGGAATCTTTTACTTATCGAGAACTTAATATTAAAGCTAATCAACTGGCTCATTATTTACAAGGTTTGGGAGTGAAACCGGAAACTCCTGTGGGAATTTGTCTGGAACGTTCCCCGGAAATGATCATTTCTATGTTGGGGGTTCTCAAGGCTGGGGGGTTCTATGTACCTTTAGATCCGGCTTATCCTGAAGCACGATTACAGTATATTTTGGATGATGCAAAAGTGGGGGTAATGCTCACGCAGAGACGCAGAGGCGCAGAGGAGGAAGGGAGGATCGCACTACAATCTATTGAGAATCCTATCAGTGATGTTACAGCAGAAAGTTTGGCTTATGTGATTTATACTTCTGGGTCTACGGGGAAGCCTAAGGGGGTGATGATTGAACAGCGATCGCTCACTAATACTATCACGGCTTTGCAGCAGGAGTTGGGAATATGTTCTACAGACCATTGGTTAGCTATTACGACTATTGCTTTTGATATTGCGGCTTTAGAGTTGTTTTTGCCTTTAATTGTCGGTGCGCGAGTGATTTTAACACCGCAAACAGCTTTGGCTGATCCCTCGCAGATAGCAGCTATCATGGAACAGCAGCAAGTGACGGTGATGCAAGCTACCCCGGCTACTTGGCGTTTACTTATCGCTCATGGTTGGACTGGTAAAGCAGATTTAAAAATTCTCTGCGGTGGGGAAGCTTTGGATCAGTCTTTAGCGCAGCAATTGTTATCATCTGGTCAAGAGGTGTGGAATCTCTACGGTCCGACGGAAACAACTATTTGGTCAGCAGCACAAAAACTCATTCCAGATGAACCCGTTACCATCGGTCATCCCATCGCCAACACCCAATTTTACATCCTTGATCAACATTTACAACCAGTCCCCATCGGTGTACCCGGAGAACTATACATTGGCGGTGTAGGAGTCGCCAGAGGTTATTTAAATCGCCCCGAATTAACAGCAGAAAAATTTCTCATTCTCCGCGCCTCTGCGTCTCTGCGTGAGAAAACCCTATACAAAACAGGCGATCGCACTCGTTATCTACCTGATGGTACAATTGAATACTTAGGAAGGGTTGACAATCAAGTAAAAATACGAGGGTTTCGGATTGAGTTAGGTGAGATAGAAGAGTTACTCAGCCAACATCCAGAGGTAAAAGCATCTGTTGTGATTATGACAGAAGATACAACAGGGGATAAACGATTAGTTGCTTATATTGTCTCACAAATATCAAATCTGCGGCAATATTTGGCAAAACATCTGCCAGATTACATGATTCCTTCTCAATTTATCACCTTAGATGCACTGCCATTAACTCCTAACGGTAAAGTTGATCGTCGTGCATTACCAAAACCACAATTCAACACATTATCAGAAATAATTGTACCACGCACACCCACAGAAGAATTACTGCTGAATATTTGGCAAAATATATTGAATTTAAATGCAGTGGGAATTACAGATAATTTCTTTGCTTTGGGTGGTCATTCCCTATTAGTTATTCGTCTAGCTTCCCAAATTCAGCAGGTATTTGGGGTAGATATTTCGTTAAGACAAGTATTTGAAAAACCGACAATTGTTGAATTAGCAACGTTAATTAATTCTTCAAAAATATCTCTATATAGCTCAATTTCTGTGAGGCAAAATACAGATAAAATATTGCTTTCTTTTGCTCAACAACGTTTGTGGATGTTGGCGCAGATTGAACCTGAAAACCCATCCTACAACGTAGCTGCTGCTTTACGACTTACTGGTGATGTAAATGTTAATATCCTGACGCAAAGTTTTAAAGAAATTATCCAGCGTCATGAAGTTTTGCGTACCAGTTTCCTGAATATTAATGGACAAGGGGTAGCAGTAATTAAACCGGAAATAGATATCAATATCCCAGTTGTAGATTTAAGTTTTCTTCCTTCATCTCAACAACAGCAACTTGCAAAACAAGAAAGTCAGCAACCTTTTAATTTAGAAAAAAGTCCACTTTTACGAGCAAAATTACTATATTTGAATCCTCACGAATACATTTTATTATTGACCATGCACCACATCATTACCGATGGTTGGTCAATTAATGTATTCGCCCAGGAAATAGCGAGTATATATCAAGCATTTTCTCAAAAACAACCTTCTACCCTTACACCATTAAAAATTCAATATGCTGATTTTGCAGCTTGGCAAAGGTCACAAAGTGATAAATTTAATTATCAACTTGAATATTGGGAACAACAATTAGAGTCAGCGCCAGAACTATTAGAATTACCTACAGATTATCCGCGTCCAGCTATTCAAACATTTCGAGGTCAGCGTCATAGTTTTACAATATCTGGGGAATTAACAGAGAAAATTAAACAGCTTGGTCAAGAAACGCAAACTACATTATTTATGGTAATGTTTTCGGCGTTAAGTATCTTGTTACATCGCTATAGTCAACAAGAAAAACTCGTCATTGGTAGCCCTGTAGCGAATCGTCATTATCCTGGTACAGAGGGATTAATTGGTTTTTTTGTGAATACTTTCGCGCTCTTGATTTCCCTAGAAGATAATCCCAACGTGGCGGAATTATTACCACGGGTTAGGGAAATTGTGTTAACTGCATATAGCCATCAAGATGTACCATTTGACCAGGTAGTGGAAGCTTTGAATGTGGCGCGCTCTTTGAGTTATTCACCCTTGTTTCAAGTTATGCTGATAGTTGAGAATGCACCAACTCAGCCAATAGAAATTCCTGGTTTGCGTTGGAGTCCCCTAGAAATTGATAGCGGTACTGCAAAATTTGACCTCACCTTGATGATTGCGGAAACAGACGCAGGTTTACAAGGTAAATGGGAATATAACTGTGATTTGTTTACAGAAACAACGATTCAACGTTTTACAGAACATTTCCAGAATATTTTGTTAGGAATGACTTCTGAAGCAAGTCAAAAAATCTCTGATTTACCTTTGATGAGTGAGGGAGAACTTCAGCAAATTATCAATTTTGGTGGTTCAATTACAAATCCTATATCTTATAGCATACAAGAATTATTTGAGCAGCAAGTCGCAAAATTTGGTGATGAAATTGCAGTTATTTGTAATCATCAAACTATTGGGACGGGGGATGAAAAAACGAACCACAGAGGACACAGAGGTCACGGAGGAAGAGGAGTTTGGGAGAGTTTTTGCGTAAGTTCTATTACTTACAGCGAACTCAACGCGAAAGCTAATCAACTTGCATATTATCTCAAATCTTTGGGAGTTCAGCCAGAAGTAGCTGTAGGAATTTGCGTTCACCGTTCCCTAGATTTTATCATTGGTATTTTAGCAATTCTCAAAGCTGGTGGTTTTTACGTTCCCTTAGACCCAACTTATCCCCAAGAACGTCTAGAATTTTTAATTGAAGATGCTCAAATACAGGTAATACTCACCCAACAACAACACATCCCCCAATTACCCGATTTACCTATCTTCTGTTTTGATACAACAAATTTAGCGCCATATCTCACAACCAACCCAGTCAACCAAACCACACCCGAAAATCTCGCCTACGTCATGTACACTTCTGGTTCTACAGGACTTCCCAAGGGTGTATGTATCCCCCATCGTGGTGTCGTGCGACTTGTCAAAAATTGCAATTATGTAAATTTAAGTGCTGATGAA
Organism: Cronbergia sp. UHCC 0137; assembly: GCF_034932285.1. Taxonomy (NCBI): domain Bacteria; kingdom Bacillati; phylum Cyanobacteriota; class Cyanophyceae; order Nostocales; family Nostocaceae; genus Cronbergia; species Cronbergia sp. UHCC 0137. The sequence goes on along the minus strand of NZ_JAYGHC010000010.1, from coordinate 46,885 downwards.
ACCTTACTTCAAGCCGCACCCATAGCTTTTGATGCTTCTACATTTGAAATTTGGGGAGCATTATTAAATGGTAGTCGGTTGGTGATTTTATCTAGTCAACAACCCACATTAGCAGAAATTGGCGAGGCGATCGCACAACATCAAATTACTACTTTGTGGTTAACAGCCGGCTTATTTCACCTGATGGTAGATGAACATCTTGAAAGTTTAAAACCAGTTAAACAATTAATAGCTGGTGGTGATGTTTTATCTGCTGTTCATATTAATAAATTGCTGCAAAATCATCCTGAATGTCGTGTAATTAATGGTTATGGTCCGACTGAAAATACTACCTTTACCTGTTGTTATACAGTTACCGATATCTGTGAGGGTAACACTGTTCCCATTGGTCGTTCTATCAATAATACTCAAGTTTATATTCTTGATAAGCACCTAAACCTTGTACCTGTAGGCGTTCCTGGTGAGTTATATATTGCTGGTGACGGACTTGCGCGTGGTTACTTAAATCAACCAGGTTTAACCAATGAAAGGTTTATTCAGCATCCTTTGTCTAGTCCATTATATAAAACAGGCGATCGCGCTCGTTACCGTCTTGATGGTAATATTGAATACTTGGGTAGATTAGACAATCAAGTAAAAATTCGAGGATTTCGCATTGAGTTAGGTGAGATAGAATCGGTATTAAATGGCCATTCAGCAGTAAAAGAATGTGTGGTTATTGTTCGTGAAAAACAACTCATAGCCTACTTTATCCCTTCAGATACTACACCAGATAATCTGCGAGAATTTTTACAACAACGTCTTCCTGATTATTTAATTCCTCACTTTTTTGTTGCTTTAGAAAGTCTACCTCTGACAGTTAATGGTAAGGTCGATAGACAGAAATTACCAGCACCGGAAATTACAAGTTTTCCAGATGGAACTAAACCGCGTAATGATATAGAAGCTAAGTTAGTAGAAGTTTGGTCATCGGTTTTGAAGTTGTCCCAAGTGGGTATTTATGATAATTTTTTCGCGCTTGGAGGGGATTCAATTTTAGCTATTCAGGTGATATCTAAGGTTAATCAAGTGGGATTACAGTTAACGCCTAAGCAGCTTTTTCAATATCAAACTATTGCTGAACTTGCATCAGTTGTTAGTCCTAATAAGTTGATTCCAAGTCAGGGGATGATTACTGGTGCTGTGCGTTTGACTCCGGTTCAATGTTGGTTTTTTGAGCAGGAGTTGGTGAATCAGCATTATTTTAATCAGGCTGTATTTTTGGGGTGTTCTGAGAAGTTAGAATCTGAGATTTTAGCTGAGGTGGTTAGAGGTTTGTTGTTACATCATGATATGTTGCGGTGTCAATTTGGATTTAAGAGTTTTCTCACGCAGAGGCGCAGAGGCGCAGAGAGAGAGAGGGGAGAGGTTGTTGAGATGGGGGGGGATGTTCCTCTGGTTTGTTGTGATTTGTCCGGTTTGTCTGGGAGTGAGCAGGATAGAGTTATTCAAGAGGTTTCTGGTGAAATACAGGCTAGTTTAAATATTGGTAATGCTCCTTTATTGAGGGTGGTTCATTTTGATTTGGGTGTGGTGTCTAGGTTATTAATTATTATCCATCATTTGGTTGTTGATGGGGTTTCTTGGCGGATTTTGTTGGCGGATTTTCAAATGGCTTATCAGCAGGTTTTAGCAAAACAAGCAATTACTTTACCTGCTAAGACTATTTCTTTTTTAAGTTGGGCGGAAAAGTTATATAATTATGCTCAGTCGGAATATCTTAAACAGGAATTAACATATTGGTTATCAAGGAAATATAAGGAAGTTACACAATTCCCAAAAAATTATTCTGATGGTAGTAATCGGGTAGCTGATGTTAAAGCTTTGACTGTAATGCTTTCTGTTGAAGATACTCAGGCTTTATTAACAGAAGTTCCTGCGGTTTACAATACACAAATTAATGATGTTTTATTAACTGCTGTAACTGCTACTATATCGAAATGGATAGATAATGATTTTGTGTTGCTTGATTTGGAAGGTTATGGTCGTAATTTTCCGGGTGAAGATATAGATATATCTCGGACTGTGGGTTGGTTTACAACAATTTATCCCTGTTTATTATCAAAAGAAAGTGATGATTGGGGAGAAATGCTGAAAGGGATTAAGGAACAATTACGCGCAGTACCTAATCAAGGGTTCGCTTATGGAATACTCCGCTACCTTGATGATAGTGAAGTAAGTCAACAGTTGTGGGATTTACCTCAAGCGGAAATCAGCTTTAATTATTTAGGACAATTAGATTTAGGTTTAGAAGCTGGAAAATTTAAATGGCTACCTTTATCTGGAACTACAAACCAAGATAAACAACAAACTCGACGTTATAGTATAGAAATTATTGGCTTTGTGCGAGAAAATAAATTACAGTTTGATTGGATATATAGTCAAAAGCAGTATCAACAAGCAACGATTTTGCAATTGGTAAATAATTTTCAGGAAGGATTACAAGCAATTATCAATCATTGTCGTTTACCAAATATTGGAGGTTACACACCTTCTGATTTTGAGTTAGCAAGTTTAAATCAAGAAACTTTGGATTTAGTAATGGAGATGATCAGTTTTGAAACGGAGGGTATGGAATGAATACTAATTTAAATCGCCAAAATATAGAAGATATTTATCCCCTCTCTCCTTTGCAACAGGGTATGTTATTTCATAGTCTGTATGCACCTGATTCTGGTGCTTATGTGGTACAGGTAAGTTATGAGTTACATGGTAATTTAAATATTCCCGCTTTTGAGGCTGCTTGGCAATATTTAATCAATCGTCATTCTGTTTTACGCACGGCTTTTGTTTGGGATAAGCTAGAAAAGCCTTTACAAGTAGTTGGTAAGCAAGTAAAATTTCAAATTACTCATCTTGATTGGTGTGATTTTACTATTCATAAACAACAGGAATCTTTAAAAGTTATCCTACAAAAACAGCGCGAACAGGGGTTTAATTTGTCTCAAGCCCCCCTGATACGGATGATACTGATTCAGTTGAAATCTGAAGTTTATCAATTTGTTTGGAGTTATCACCATTTATTATTAGATGGTTGGTCTGTTCAGGTGCTTTTAAAAGAATTTATTGTTATTTATCAAGCATATATTCAACAACAAACTCCTGTTTTATTCAACTCACGTCGCTATCGTGATTATATTGCTTGGTTACAGCAACAAAATTTGGCGGAAGCTGAGGTTTTTTGGAAACAGCAATTACAGGGTTTTGTATCGCCAACACGGTTAAATGTTGATCAAAATATAGATGTTCGTCCTGATAATTTACATAGCCATTATCGTGAAGAAAATATTCAGCTTTCAGTCGAATTAACTACCAAACTGCAAACCCTAGCCAAACAACAACAATTAACCATCAATACCTTTATCCAAGGTGCTTGGGCGTTGTTGTTAAGTCGTTATAGTGGTGAAAAAGATGTTTTATTTGCTATCGTTAGTGCTGGTCGTCCCAGTTCCCTGAATGGTGCTAATACAATGGTGGGATTGTTTATTAATACCTTACCATTTCGGGTGTTAGTTTCTTCTGAAGAGACACTATATCAATGGCTGCAAAAACTACAAAATCAGCAAGTAGAAATACGGCAATATGAATATAGTTCTTTAGTAGATATTCATCGTTGGAGTGAAGTTTCACCATCCATACCACTGTTTGAAACCTTGGTGGTATTTGAAAATTATCCCATTGAACCCGCGCTGAAACAGTCTTTAGAATCTTTGGAAATTCGCAATATCCAAGGGTCGGAACAGACGAATTATCCTCTGACGCTGTATGCAGTGGTGGATTCTCAGCTTTCTTTAAGGATTTTATACGATCGCGATCGCTATCACAATACCACCATCACCCAAATCTTAGAACAGTTAGAAACTCTGTTGTTAGGAATGACACAGGGTAATTGTACTTTATCCGCACTACCATTTCTCAGTCCCACACAACAACAAATACTCATTGACTGGAACGCCACTACACAGGAAATTTCTCACCAATGCGTCCATGAAATCATCAGTCAGCAAGCACAACAAACACCAGACGCGACAGCAGTTGTATTTGCAGATAAAATCCTAACTTACGCCGAATTAAACGCCAAATCCAACCAAATCGCCCATTATTTACTACAACTAGGAATCAAAGCAGAAGACAGAATAGGGGTTTGTTTAGAGCGTTCATCGCCATTATTGATTATAGCCTTATTGGGTATCCTCAAAGCTGGTGCAGCATACATACCCCTAGACCCCACCTTCCCCCCAGAACGTCTGCGTTTTATGATGGCAGATGCAGAGTTAAGATTATTACTTGCACAGGCATCTTTAGCAAATATTATTACTGATAAAATAGCAACGATTAACCTCGATGAATTAGAGGAAAAGATTAATCAACAGCCAATTTTTGACCCACAAATTAAAGTAACGCCGGAACAACTAACTTATTTAATTTATACATCGGGTTCAACAGGACAACCAAAAGGAGTGATGATTGAAGGGCGATCGCTCGTCAACATTTTAACCGATCTGAAACAAAGATTATCAATCACCCCTAACGACAAACTTTTAGCAGTCACCACCATCGCCTTTGACATCGCCGCCTTAGAATTATTTTTACCTTTAATTACAGGCGCGCAGGTAGTTTTACCTCCCCAAACCCTCGACCCCAGCCAACTTGCAACCTGCATAGAACAACATCAAATTACCATCATGCAAGCCACCCCTGCAACTTGGCGGTTACTTCTAGCCAGTGGTTGGGAAGGTAAACAAGACTTGAAAATTCTCTGTGGTGGGGAAGCATTAGATAATACCTTAGCCCAACAACTATTATCCTGCACCCAAGAAGTCTGGAATCTTTATGGACCAACAGAAACAACCATTTGGTCAGCAGCAAAAAAACTCAGTATAGACGAACCCGTAACCATCGGTCATCCCATCGCCAACACCCAATTTTACATCCTAGACGAACATTTACAACCAGTCCCCATCGGCGTCCCAGGAGAACTCTACATTGGTGGATACGGTGTAGCCAGAGGATATTGGAAACGCCCAGACTTAACAGCAGAAAGATTTCTCCTCAAAACTCCTCTCTGCGTCTCTGCGCCTCTGCGTGAGAAAACCCTTTACAAAACAGGCGATCGCGTCCGCTACTTAGAAGGTAAACTAGAATACTTAGGCAGATTAGATTATCAAATCAAAATTCGTGGTTTTCGCATTGAACTAGGAGAAATAGAGGCTGTAATTACACAACATCCCCAAGTAGAACAAGCAGTAGTCACCCTGCGAGAAGATGAACCAGGAGAACAGCGTTTAGTAGCTTATATAGTCTCCCACCCTGAGATTATTCAAACAGAACTACGCGCATTTTTAGGAGAAAAACTACCTATATATATGATGCCATCGGCATTTATCTTATTAGAAAAATTCCCTCTCACCCCCAACGGTAAAATAGACCGCAAAGCATTACCAAAACCCAACAATTTGCATTTAGCTATCACCGACAATTTCCTACCACCACAAACAAAAATTGAGCAAGCGATCGCTGATATTTGGCAACAAATACTAGCCATAGAAAACATCAGTATTCATGATAACTTCTTCGACTTAGGAGGACATTCATTATTAATAGTCAGAATGCAAGGACAACTACACCTAAAACTAAATCAAAACATTCCCCTAGTAGACCTATTTCGTTATCCCACTATCAATTCCCTAGCAAAATACCTAACACAAAACACCCCACCACCAGATAAAGAAATAGAACACAGAATATCCCAACAACAAACCGGAAAACAAAGACTTCTCCAACAAAGAAAATCCAGACTAAAAAACTAACCCTATTCAAACAAAATATATGAACAACCCCACAGGATTAGAAATAGCAATAATTGGCATGACTGGCAAATTCCCCGGTGCTAATAACCTAGAAGAATATTGGCAGAACCTCTGTAATGGAGTTGAATCAGTAACCAACTTAACCGACGAACAAATCAAAGAAAACGGCGTAGAACCTACATTATTAAAACATCCCGATTACGTCAAAAGACAAGCCATAATAAACAACATTGAATACTTTGATGCAGAATTTTTTGGCTTTAATCCCAGAGAAGCAGAAATTCTCGACCCCCAACACAGACTATTTTTAGAATGTGCTTGGACAGCCTTGGAAGATGCAGGATATAATCCAGAAAACTACACCGGAGCAATTGGAGTTTATGCCGGTGCAGCGATGAATAACTATTTATTAAATTTAATCACTAACCCACAAATTCAAAATCAAGTTAGCCGCTATCAACTATTTCTCTCCAACGACAAAGACTTTCTCACCACCAGAGTTTCTTATAAATTAAATTTACGAGGACCCAGTTTAGATATTCAAACAGCTTGTTCCACATCTTTAGTAGCAGTTCATATAGCTTGTCAGAGTTTATTAAGTGGTGAGTGTGACATAGCCCTAGCCGGGGGTGTATCCTTAGCAAAAGCCACAGGTTACTTGTATCAAGAAGGCGGAATTTATTCACCTGATGGTCATTGTCGCGCCTTTGATGCTAATGCTCAAGGTACAATTGCAGGTAGTGGTTTAGGTATTGTTGTCCTCAAAAGATTGCAAGAAGCTATTGAAGATAGAGATTATATTCATGCTGTAATTAAAGGTTCAGCAATTAATAATGATGGCGGTTTAAAAGTTAGTTATACAGCACCAAGAATTGATACTCAAGCAGCAGTAATTCGCACCGCGCAAGCAATAGCTGGAGTAGAACCAACAGAGATTAGTTATATTGAAACCCACGGAACAGGGACAGCATTAGGTGATCCCATTGAAATTGCAGCCTTAACTCAAGCCTTCCGTGTAGGAACAGAAAAAACCGGATTTTGTGCCATATCATCAGTAAAAACCAATATTGGACATTTAGATGCGGCTGCGGGAATTGCGAGTTTAATTAAAACTGTATTAGCACTCAAACATCAACAAATTCCCCCCAATTTACATTTTCAACAGCCAAATCCGCAAATAGATTTTTCTCAAACACCTTTTTATGTAAATACTAATTTAGTTGACTGGGAAACAGACAAAACACCCCGCCGTGGTGGTGTCAGTTCCTTTGGAATTGGTGGAACAAATGCTCATGTAATTTTAGAAGAAGCACCAATACAATTCAAAAGTAAAAAGTCAAAAGTTAAAAGCAATTATCATCTGTTATGTTTATCAGCTAAAAGTGAAAAAGCACTTGAGCAAGCAACAATTAATCTGGCTACACATTTACAACAGCATCCACAATTAAACCTGGCTGATATTGCTTATACCCTACAAATAGGAAGACAACATTTTGCATATCGCCGAATGGTATTGTGTCAAAGTAAAGAGGAATCAGTGCAACTTTTAGAGAAAGAAACTAGATACACTCATGCAAACTCTGAAAAAAGCTCAAGTATCGCTTTCATGTTTCCCGGACAAGGTAGCCAATACCTGAATATGGGTAAGGAATTATATGATACAGAAGCCATATTTCGAGAACAAATAGATCATTGCTGTGAATTATTAGAGCATGATTTGGGGTTAGATTTGCGTTCACAAATTTATCAAAAAGAGTCTGAAGAAATCAACCGGACAACCGTAGCACAACCAGCATTATTTGTAATCGAATATGCTTTAGCAAAATTATGGATATCTTGGGGTATTCAACCACAAGCTATGATTGGACATAGTATAGGTGAATACGTGGCAGCCACTTTAGCTGGTGTCTTTTCTCTCCCCGATGCTTTAAAATTAGTAGCATTGCGTGGTCGTTTAATGCAGCAATGTCCAACCGGGGGAATGGTTTCTGTAGGAATGTCAGCAGCTAAATTACAACCTCTGTTGACAGGTAATCTGGTGATAGCAGCATTCAACGCACCAGAATTATGTATAGTGTCTGGTACTGAAGCAGAAATTTCTCAACTAGAACAAAACTTAAATCAACAGGGAATTTCCAACCGTAGATTACAAACATCTCACGCTTTCCATTCACCGTTAATGGAGTCTATAATTACTCCATTTATCGCCGCTTTTCAGGAAATTCAACTAAAAACACCAAAAATTCCCTTTATTTCTAACGTTACAGGTACTTGGATTACACCAGAACAAGCAACTGATCCTCACTATTGGGGAAATCACTTGCGTCAACCTGTACAATTTGCCACAGGAATCAAAACACTATTAACAGAATCTCAGCAAATTTTACTAGAAGTAGGAGCAGGACGGACACTAGCTACTTTAGCCAAACAACAAACTAACACCCATACAATTTTATCTTCCCTACGCCATGCCCAAGATACACAATCAGATGTAGCATTTTTATTGCAAACTTTGGGGCAATTGTGGTTAGCAGGTGTATCAATTGATTGGGAAAATTTCCACACACAGGAACAACGTCAACGTCTACCATTACCCACCTATCCCTTCCAACGTCAGCGTTACTGGATTGATTTGAAAGCAGAGAATACCCAATCATCAATTCCTCAATTTTACTTATCTTCTTGGGAACGTAGTTTACCTCATCCCCAGGTAGATATAGCTGAAAAACGCTTGTGTTGGTTGATATTTATAGATAATTACGGTATTTATCAGGAAATAATTAATACGCTGCAAGTAGCTGGGCATGATGTAATTATTGTGAGCCAAGGTGAAAAATACGACCAACCAGCATATCGTACTTTTACCATTAATCCCCAATGCTCACAGGATTTTGTCGAATTGTGGTCAGATTTAGAACTACGAGAACTCATTCCTCACCATATTTTATATTTATGGGATTCAACTAATTCACAACAGCAACCCATCAGTTTATTGTATCTAGCACAAGCGATTTCATCGCAATCACTTGAGCAAGAAATAAAATTAAACCTAGTCACAAATGATGGGCAATTGGTGTTAGGAAATGAAAATATCCACCCAATGAAAGCGACAGTTTGGGGTATGGGTAAGGTGATTTCTCAAGAAATAACACAATTAACTTGTTGCTGTGTTGATATTTCATTATCCACTGTAGCTAGTACAAATAAAAAAATCGCCCAAGAATTAATTACAGAATGTTTAAATAATCAGATTGATTCTGTAGTTGCCTATCGGGGTAATTATCGCTGGCATCAGATTTTCAAACCCTTATTAATAGATGGTTTACAATCAAAAATATCTGTACGAGCAGGAGGAAATTATGTAATTGTGGGAGACTTAACAACAGGTTTAGGAACAGTATTTGCTGAGTTTTTGATGAAAATGTCAGTGCGGTTAGTGCTACTGGGCGATATCATTTCCGGAACTCTCAAACAAAGTTTAGATAATGCTGGTATTGATTACTTATCACTGAATATAGATATTACCCAGCAGACAGAATTAGAAAGTGCTATAGCTCAAGCCGAAACAAAATTCGGACAAATACATGGCGTATTTTACTCCACACCGATGAGCAATGAGCATTCAATGGCATTATTACCCCAATTAACTACAAAACACTGGGAATATAACTACCGTACAAAAATCCAAATTTTATCTGTTTTAGCTGAAGTTTTGCGTAATAAATCGCTAGATTTCTGTGTATTGCAATCTTCCCTTTCTACAGTTTTAGGTGGATTAGGTTTAGCTGCTTACGCTGCGGCAAATGCAGTAATTGATATGTTCGCTCTACAAGAAAATCAAAATAGCAAATTCCCCTGGATTAGCATTAATTGGGATGCTTGTCGGAGTGATTTAGAAACAGAAATTAATCATAGTTTCGCCGCTAATTTAGCAGTATTAGCACTCACCCCGGCAGAAGTATGGCAAGCAACCCAACATATTATCAAATTGGGTTTACGAGAATCAGTTGTAGTTACCAAAGCCGACTTATATAAACGTTTAGAACAGTGGGTAACAAACACCCCAACCAAAACCAAAACAGAAACCGATAACAGTTATACCCGTCCCCAACTAACAAATGAATATGTTGAACCCCGTAACGAAATTGAAACAGCGATCGCGCAAATTTGGCAAGACCTCTTAGGAATTTCCCCCATTGGAATTAACGATAGCTTTTTCGACTTAGGCGGACACTCCCTACTAGCCATTCAAGCCATTTCTAGATTACGCGATCGCTTTGGTGTCGAACTCTCAATGCGAAACCTCCTCTACGAAGCACCCACCATCGCCGCAATAGCCAAAATCATCACCACCCAAAACCAAAACCTAGAAGAAATGACAGCCCTACTCACAGAAATCCAAAACCTCACCCCAGAGCAAATCCTTCAACAACTCAACACCCCCTCTTAAAAAATTCAAACTTTATTTTTTCCGTTCTTTCTCCTTTGCGCCTTTGCGTGAGCTTAATAAAATGTCAAACTACTCACAAATCCTCTCAACCCTAACCCCAGAACAAAAAGCCTTATTTGAACGTCGGCTTAAAGAAAAAGGATTAACTCTACCTCAATCCTCCACCATTCCCCCACGAAATAAAACAGAAAACATCCCCCTATCTTTTGCCCAACAACGCCTCTGGTTCATCCAACAATTAGAACCAGATAGCTATGTTTATAACGTCCCTTGTGTCCTAAAAATGCAGGGAAATTTACAACTATCCGCATTAGAATCAGCTATCAACGAACTCAGAAAAAGACACGAAACTTTAAGAACATATTTCACAATCAATTCCGAGAACAAGCCAATTCAAATTATCGAACCTTGGCAACCCATCACCTTAGAAATTATAGATACAAATGAAAAAATCGAAAAAATAGCATTAACAGCCGCACAAACACCTTTTGATTTAACTCAACCTTTATTCAAAACTAGCCTTTTCCGGTTAGCGGAAAATGAACATATTTTATTAATTACAACCCATCATATTATTTCCGATCGCTGGTCAGTAGGTGTCTTTCTCAAAGAACTTTCTCTATTATATTCCGCTTATGTAAGGGGAGAGTCTTCACCATTATTAAAATTACCCATTCAATATGCTGATTGGGCATTGTGGCAAAGACAACAATTACAAGGCTCATTTTTAGAAGAACAAATTAATTATTGGCAACAACAACTGGGCGGTGAATTACCCGTTCTACAATTACCTACTTGGCGTAAAGATGTATCTACATACTCCGGTTCACAGTATGCAGTTTCTCTTTCCCCATCACTATCCCAAGCAGTAAAAACCTTGGCAGCCAAGCAGGGAGTCACCTTATTTATGCTACTGCTGGCGAGTTTTCAAGTATTACTATACCGCTACACAGGAGAAGAAGATTTATTAATTGGTACAGATATTGTTAATCGCGATCGCCAGGAAACAGAAAATCTTATTGGTTTATTAGTCAACACTGTAGTATTGCGTACAAATTTAGGCGAAAATCCCACAATAGCAGAATTATTAAAACGAGTGCGTGAGGTGACGCTTGGCGCTTTCGCTCATCAACATTTACCTTTTGAAAAGTTGGTAGAAGTCCTAAATCCCGAACGTCATATCAATCAAATGATGCCTTTATTTCAGGTGAAATTTGATTTACAATTGGCAACAGTCCAATCACCTCAATTAGTAGGACTGACTTTAGAAAGGTTACAGGTTCAGGAAGATACGGCAAAATATGAATTACGTTTGAATTTACAAGATACTCCCCAGGGAATTAAGGGACAATTTGAATATAGTGACGAATTATTTGATGCTGCTACTATTGCTCAAATGGCGGAATATTGGCAGATTCTTTTAGAAAGTATAGTTACAAATATTGATGCGAAAATTTCAGATTTATCTTTATTAACTGCTCAGGAAGAAGAATTATTGATTAATTGGAATACTACATCACGGGAATATCCAACCCATGAGTGTATTCATGAATTATTTGCAGCGCAGGTTCAAAGAACTCCTGATGCAATTGCTTTGATTTTTGGTGAGGAAGTTTTTACTTATCGAGAAATTAATATTAAGGCTAATCAACTGGCTCATTATTTACAAACTTTGGGAGTTAAGCCAGAAACTCCTGTGGGAATTTGTCTGGAACGTTCCCCGGAAATGGTGATTGGGATGTTAGCTATTCTCAAAGCTGGGGGTTTTTATGTTCCGCTAGATCCGGCTTATCCAAATGAGAGATTACGGTATATTTTGGATGATGCGAAAGTTGAGATTATTTTGGCTCACGCAGAGACGCAGAGGCGCAGAGAGGAGTTTGGGAGGGTTGTTTGTTTGGATGCTGATTGGGAGAGTTTTGGGGAATATCCTATTACTAATCCTGTGACGGATGTTAGTCCGGGGAATTTGGCTTATTTGATTTATACTTCTGGTTCTACGGGGAAGCCTAAAGGGGTGATGATTGAGCATTGTAGTCCAGTTTGTTTGTTGTACTGGGCGCGTGAGGTTTTTAATGATGATGCGATTTCTGGGGTGTTGGCGGCTACTTCTATTTGTTTTGATTTATCGGTGTTTGAGATTTTTGTCCCTCTCTGTTGGGGGGGTAAGGTGATTTTGGCGGAAAATGCTCTGGATTTGCCGAATTTACCTGCTAAAAATCAGGTGACGTTAATTAATACTGTACCCAGTGCAGTAACTCAACTTCTCAACTTTAATGCTATTCCTAATTCTGTTAAAACAGTTAATTTAGCCGGTGAACCTCTGACATGGAAATTGGTACAGCAACTTCAACAACTCCCGCACGTTGAGCAAATCTTTAACCTTTATGGACCTTCGGAAGATACTACTTATTCTACTTACATAGAACTGAAAGATATTACCCCAAATAGTCCTACTCCTCCTATTGGTCGTCCTATTGCAAATACTCAAGTTTATATTTTAGACAAACATTTACAACCATTACCCATTGGTGTACCAGGAGAATTATACATTGCAGGTGCAGGAGTAGCCAGAGGATATTGGCAACGTCCAGAATTGACAGCAGAAAGATTCCTCCTCAAAACTCTTCCTCTCTGCGCCTCTGCGCCTCTGCGTGAATCTACCCTCTACAAAACAGGCGATCGCGTTCGTTATCTACAAGATGGCAATATTGAATACTTGGGCAGATTAGATAATCAAGTAAAAATACGTGGTTATCGCATTGAATTAGGCGAGATTGAATCTTTACTGAGTGAATATCCAGAAATTCAAGAATCTGTGGTGATTGCTAGTGAAAATCCATCAAGGGATAAAAATTTAGTTGCTTATATTGCTCCTAAAAATGTAAATATTCCAGATTTACGGCAATATTTGGGCGAAAAATTACCTTTATACATGATTCCTGCCCATTTCATAACTTTAGACGCACTACCACGTAATCCCAACGGTAAGATTGACCGCAAGGCGTTACCCGCAATTGATCAAGTATCTTTAGAATTAGCCATTGCTTATGTAGCACCTCGTACACCTACAGAGCAAACCTTAGCAGCAATTTGGCAAGAAATTCTCTTAGTTGAGCAAATCGGCATTTATGATAACTTTTTTACATTAGGAGGACATTCACTCCTGGGGATTCAATTAGTAGCGAGAATTAATGAATCCTTACAGGTAGAAGTACCTCTAAAGTACCTATTTCAGTTTCCCACCATTGCCAGTTTAGCCGCACAAATTGACCTCTCTCCAAACCTCTCTCCTACGAGGAGAGAGGCTTTGACATTCCCCCATTCCCTTGCAGGGAAGGGGGTTAGGGGGTTAGGTTTCGGATTACCCAAAATTCAACCCCAACCCCAAGAACGTTATCAACCTTTTCCTTTAACAGATATTCAGCAAGCTTACTTCATCGGACGTAACGCCGCTTTTGAGTTGGGTAACATTGCTACACACGGTTATCAAGAAATTGAAACGGTGGGGTTAACTGTTGCACAGGTAGAAATGGCAATGCAGCGATTGATTAAACGCCATGATATGCTGCGGGTGATTGTCCAAACTGATGGACAGCAACAAGTTTTATCACAAGTCCCCGATTTCAAAATTGCGGTGACAGATTTGCGGGGGGTAGATTCTGCACTCCAGGATATCCGCCAACACCTTTCCCATCAAATTCGTCCCACTGACACCTACCCCTTATTTGAAATTCAAGCAATTTTATTAGATGAGAACAAAATCCGCTTCTGCATTAGCTTTGATGTTCTAATCGGTGACGCTTGGAGTTTTCGCTTATTAGGTAGAGAATTAGTCCAAATTCTGGAAAATCCAGATGTCGAGTTACCACCCATAAACTTAACTTTTCGAGATTACGTCCTCACAGAAAAAACATTACGAGAATCAGCAATTTATCACCGTTCTCAAGCCTATTGGCAAAATCGCCTCACGACTCTATCCCCAGCGCCAGAATTACCTTTAACAAAACGACTCAGTAAAATTACAGAACCACATTTCACCCGTCGCAGTGGAACTTTATCCCCAAGCCAATGGCAAAAACTCAAACAGCAAGCCAGCGAAGTGGGAATTACACCATCGGGCATCTTGTTGGCTGCTTTTGCCAAAATTCTCTCTCGGTGGTGTAAAACTCCCAGTTTTACCCTAAATCTGACCTTATTTAACCGTCTACCCCTACATCCTCAAGTCAATCAAATTGTCGGGGATTTTACCGCCTCCCTGCTTTTAGAAATTGCCAGTGCAGGGTGTAACAATTTCCTCGAACTAGCTCACCGCATCCAAACCCAACTGTGGGATGATTTAGACAATCGTTATTACAGTGGTGTAGAGGTACTGCGTCAATTAGCGCGTCAGCAACAACGGGTGACAGAAGCATTAATGCCTGTAGTTTTTACCAGCACCCTCACCCAAGATCATCAACAAACAGAAGATAAACGCCATTGGCAAGGTGACTTAATATACAGCCTTAGCCAAACCTCTCAAGTGTATTTTGACCATCAAATAGGAGAAGTAGCCGGCGCATTAGTATTTAATTGGGACACCATTGATGAACTTTTCCCCCCAGGAATGTTAGATGAGATGTTCCACACCTACTGTAATTTCCTAGAACAGTTAGTAGAACCAGATACCAATAACATCCCCCTGCCCCCTGCCCCCTGCCTCCTGCCTCCTTCTCCCTGCCTCCATACCCTATTTTTCCAGCAGGTAGTAAAACAACCAAACCAGTCAGCAATCGTAACTACAGAAAATACTTTAACTTACCAACAGGTGAGCGATCGCGTCTGTGATCTCGCCGAACATTTACAAAAATCAGGTGTAATTCCTAACCAATTAGTAGCAATTGTCATGGATAAAGGTTGGGAACAAGTAGTTGCAGCCTTAGCAATTCTAACTACTGGTGCTGCCTATGTGCCTATTGACCCGCAATTACCAGCCCAGCGTCGTTTGCACCTGTTACAAGAAACCCAAGTACAAATTATCCTCACCCAATCCTGGTTAGATGCAACTTTAGAATGGACTGATGGTTTGACTCGGATATGTGTTGATACCCAACCCCAGCCCTCCCCTTGCAAAGGAGAGGGAGTAAGACAGCAACCCACAGATTTAGCTTATGTAATTTACACATCCGGCTCAACGGGAACGCCCAAAGGTGTAATGATTGATCATCAAGGTGCAGTCAACACAATATTAGATATTAATCAACGCTTTGGCGTAACAGCAAATGACCGAGTTTTAGCGGTATCATCCCTGAGTTTTGATTTATCGGTGTACGACATCTTTGGCATTTTAGCGGCTGGGGGAACAATCGTCATCCCTGATAGCGGTAACAATCCCGCCCATTGGATGCAGTTAATCAACCAATACCAGGTGACTATTTGGAACTCAGTTCCCGCCCTGATTCAGCTTTTACTCGACTCATCCCCCAGTAAAAACCAAACACTGCGGCTAATTTTACTCAGTGGTGACTGGATTCCTTTGACATTACCCGAACGCATTCGTAGCCACTTTAATCATCCTCAAATTATTAGCTTAGGCGGTGCTACAGAGGCTTCTATCTGGTCTATTTTCTACCCCATAAGCGAAATCGATCCCAATTGGAAAAGTATTCCCTACGGTTATTCCCTTAGCAATCAACAAGTTTACGTCCTTAATCATACCCTAGAAATCTGTCCCACCTGGGCTATAGGTGAAATTTACATTGGTGGTTTAGGAGTCGCTAAAGGATATTGGCAAAATCCAGAATTGACGAAGGAAAGGTTTATTAAAAACTGGGAACTGGGTATGGGGGAAAGAAATAACCCTCTTTATAAAACTGGTGATTTAGGACGCTACTTACCTGATGGGAAAATAGAATTTTTAGGACGGGAAGATTTTCAAGTTAAAGTTAACGGCTATCGAATTGAATTAGGGGAAATTGAAGCAGCTTTACAACAACATCCAGCCATAACTCAAGCCATTGTGACGACCGTGGGAACTACACCATCTCAAAAACAATTAGTTGCTTATCTAGTGTTAAAATCAGGGGTGAATTTCAGTCAAAACACATTTAATTCTTTCTCGCAACTTGATTTCAAATTGCAACAAAAGGGAATAAGAAAGTTTGATGTTGGAGTGCGTTCTGTGGCTTTACCTAGAATTGAGACTGATCACGTTAACTTGAGACGACAAAGTTATCGCCAGTTTTTAGAAGAAATTGTCCCCTTAACTGCCTTGGGTGAATTTTTTGAGTGTTTGCAAATGCAGCAATTACAAAATTCTCCACTACCAAAATATCGCTATGCTTCGGCTGGTAGTTTATATCCAGTTCAAACATATATCTATATCAAACCCCATCGAGTGGAAAATTTAGCGGCTGGTTTTTATTACTATCATCCCCAACAACATCAATTTATCTATTTAAGCGAAATAGCGAACATTGATAGTAGTATTTACGGCATAAATCAAGAGATTTTTGCACAAGCAGCATTTTCTATATTTTTAATTGGTAACTTACAAGCAATTTCACCCATTTACGGTGATAAATCCAGGGATTTCTGTTTACTAGAAGCAGGTTATATTGGTCAACTATTAATGGAAACCGCACCCAATCAAAATTTAGGGTTGTGTCCCATAGGTGATTTAGAATTTGATGCTATCCGTGAACATTTTATTTTAAATGAACAGCAAATATTCTTACATGGGTTTGTAGGAGGTATTATAGATCCCCTTTGGACAACCCGTTGGTTATCACCAGAAACTCCTCAAACCAAGATAACAAAAGCCGAATTAATTACCCAAAAATTACGACAATTTCTCCAACAAACATTACCAGAATATATGATACCCAGCCTCTATATTCCCCTAGAAACCCTGCCATTAACACCAAATGGCAAAATTGACCGACGTGCTTTACCTCAGCCAGAATATCAATTTAACCAGTCAGAATTTCCTATTATACCTCCTTCCACAGAATTAGAAATAGCACTGGCTCAACTATGGGAATCTATTTTAAATGTAGAAATTTCAAGTATTCACAATAATTTCTTTGAATTGGGAGGTAATTCATTATCAGCAACTCAGATAATTACTCAGATGCGGCAAACTTTCCAACTTAATTTATCCATACGTGAATTTTTTCTCAACCCTACCTTAACTGCACAAGTTGAATTACTCAAACATCAGTGGGAAGCAAAACAAGAAATTACAATTGAACGTATTGAACGCAATAATCCTGAAAAATTACTTGCGAATTTGGATAAACTTTCAGATGAGGAAGTAGAAAGATTACTTCAAAAAATACAGTTAGAAGAGGTTGATTTATTGCACGCAGAGACGCAGAGGCGCAGAGAGGAAAGAGGAGAGATAGTTTGACATGAGGATGAAAATTAATCTCCTAAACTCTCATTCTCCGCGTCTCTGCGCCTCTGCGTGAGCCAAAAAATATTATTTTACTTGAGTAACTTATGAATATTTCCCCATCACAAAAACGCGAACTATTAGCGAAACTACTACAAAAAAAAGCCGCTAAACAACATTTCCCCCTTTCATTTGCTCAAAAGAGATTGTGGTTTCTCGATAAATTACAGCCAGGATTATCAGTTTATAATTTACCTGCGGCTTTGCGGTTGACTGGTAATCTTGATGTCACTCGTTTAGAGAAAAGTTTACAGTCAATTGTGTTGCGTCATGAGATTTTACGCACCAGTTTTATTGTAGTTAATGATCAACCTGTACAGAATATTGCAGCAAATATCAAACTAAATCTACCTTTAATTGATTTGCGAGAATTATCACAAGAAAACCAAGCATCACAAGTCATAAAGCAAGCTAGATTACTCACAGAACAGCCGTTTCAACTTACAGAACTGCCTTTATTGCGTGTTGCATTACTGCAATTAAGTGATATTGAATTTGTGTTGGTTTTGGTGATGCACCACATTATTACAGATTACTGGTCATTTCGTGTTTTGGTGCGAGAATTAATCTCACTTTATCAAGGAGAAATATTAGCAGAATTGCCAATCCAATTTGGAGATTTTGCAACTTGGCAACAAAAATGGTTACAAAGTGAAACTAGGAAAATTCAATTATCATATTGGCAAGAGCAACTTAAAAATTGTCTTTGTGAATTGTCTTTACCTACAGATCATTCACGCAAAGCAATACAAACTTTTAAAGGAGCGAGACTATTTTTCAATTTATCATCAGAATTATCTGAGGAATTGCGACAATTGAGCCAACAAAATGGCGCTACAATATTTATGACGCTGCTGACAGCATTTAATATTTTATTATATCGCTACAGTGGACAGGATGATATATTAGTTGGGTCTACAGTTACTAGCCGCGATCGCTCAGAAATTGTCAACCTCATCGGGCTATTTGTTAATAATCTCATATTTCGCACCAATTTATCTGGAAAGCCCAGTTTTCTCTCACTCCTTAACCAAGTCAAAGAAACAGTTTTAGGCGCGTTATCTCATCAAGATTTACCCTTTGAAGATTTGGTAGAACAACTACAACCAGAACGAAATTTAAGTCAAAATCCTTTATTTCAGGTAATGTTTATTTTGCATAACACACCCAATCAAACTACAAATTTACCAGGCTTAAAAATTGAACCTTTAGAAACAGAACATTCTACATCTAGGTTTGATCTCAGCTTAGATATGTACGAAACACCAAATGGTTTTAGGGGAACATGGGAATACAGTACAGAACTATTTGAAAAAGCAACTATTGAAAGGTTTAGTGAACATTTTCAGCTTTTATTATCAAATATTGTTAATAATCCAAATCAATTTATTAATGAGTTACCATTACTAACAGCAAAAGAGCAAAAATTAATCACAAAATGGAACGATACACTTACAGAAATTCCCGAATTAACAGTTTATGAATTATTCAGTCAACAAGTAGCAAAAACTCCAGATAAAATTGCTATTATTTTTGGTAATAAATCCCTAACTTACCAACAACTAGAACAAGCAGCTTGTGAACTAGCCGCCTATTTACAAAACATAGGAGTACAAGCAGAAACCAGAGTAGGAATTTGTTGCGATCGCTCCCCAGAAATGGTAATCTCCCTATTAGCAGTCCACAAAGTCGGCGGTGCTTACGTTCCCCTCGATCCCAGCTATCCCCAAGAGCGGTTACAATTTATAATTGAAGACTCACAAATATCAATCTTAATAACTCAAACAGCTTTATTAAATAACAAAGAAATAGCGTTAAATACACCTCTCAAAACTCCTCTCTGCGCCTCTGCGCCTCTGCGTGAAATAAAAATCATTCCCCTCATCAGCGACAAAACCAGTGATTTCTCACCCCCCCACAAACTCGCCTACCTAATCTACACCTCCGGTTCAACCGGAACACCCAAAGGCGTGCAAATTTTGCACAGAAGTTTAAGCAACTTCTTAATCGCAATGTCCAAAACACCAGGACTAACAGCAGCAGACAACCTCCTAGCCGTCACCACCCTAGCCTTTGATATTGCAGCCTTAGAGATTTTCCTACCCTTAATTGTCGGCGCGTGTTTAGTCCTAGTAGAACGGGACGTTACCCTAGATGGAGAGAGATTAGCACAAGCGATCGCCCAACATCAAATCACCATCATGCAAGCCACCCCCGCAACTTGGCGATTACTTTTAGCCAGTGGTTGGGAAGGTAAACAAGACTTAAAAATTCTCTGTGGTGGAGAAGCATTAGATAACACCTTAGCCCAACAACTATTATCCTGCACCCAAGAAGTCTGGAATCTTTATGGACCAACAGAAACAACCATTTGGTCAGCCGCCCAGAAACTCAGTATAGATGAACCAGTCACCATCGGTCATCCCATAGCCAACACCCAATTTTACATCCTCGACGAACATTTACAACCCGTTCCCATAGGCGTACCCGGAGAATTATATATTAGTGGTGCAGGAGTCGCCAGAGGATATTGGCAACGCCCAGACCTAACAGCAGAAAGATTCCTCCTCAAAACTCCTTCCCTTTGCGCCTCTGCGCCTCTGCGTGAATACACCCTCTACAAAACAGGCGATCGCGTCCGCTACCGAGAAGATGGTAAACTAGAATACTTAGGAAGACTAGATTATCAAGTCAAAATTCGCGGTTTTCGCATTGAATTAGGAGAAATAGAAGCGGTAATAACACAACATCCCCAAATATCACAAGCAGTAGTGACAGTCAGAGAAGAAGAACCTCGCTTAGTAGCCTATATAATCCTCAACTCTCAGAATACGGTTGATTTACAACCATTCCTAGCCAGCAAACTACCCAAATATATGATTCCTGGGGTATTTATGATTTTGGAAACATTACCCCTCACACCCAATGGGAAAGTTGACCGTAAAGCCTTACCTACACCGAATACTCAAGCACTGGTACATGAAACGCCGCGCACCCCAACAGAGGAAGTCTTGGCGAATATTTGGGCGACAGTGTTGGGTGTCGAGTCAGTGGGTATTGAGGATAATTTCTTTGATTTGGGGGGACATTCCCTACTGGCGACGCGGTTAATTTCTCAAGTGC
Organism: Cronbergia sp. UHCC 0137; assembly: GCF_034932285.1. Classification (NCBI taxonomy): domain Bacteria; kingdom Bacillati; phylum Cyanobacteriota; class Cyanophyceae; order Nostocales; family Nostocaceae; genus Cronbergia; species Cronbergia sp. UHCC 0137. The sequence continues at coordinate 26,028 of NZ_JAYGHC010000010.1, read as the reverse complement.
GGCAGGTATTTGGTGTAGACTTACCTTTGCGTCATCTGTTTGAAAGTCCAAAAATTGCTGATTTAGCAAAGGTGATTGCAGAAAGTCACAGGGAAATTAAGCCCATATTGCCGATTTCTCGTAGTGGTAATTTACCTCTATCCTTTGCCCAGCAACGCTTTTGGATTTTGGCACAGTTAGAACCAGATAGTCCTTTTTATAATATTCCTTTGGCGGTGCAAATTCGGGGCGAGCTTGATTTGGAGAGTTTGCAGCGCAGTTTTACAGAAATAGTACAACGACAGGAAATTTTGCGATCGCATTTCTTGAATATTGATGGACAGCCTGTTTTGAGGATTGCTGATGTTGATGTTAATATACCTGTGATTGATTTACAGGGATTACCGGAGTCTGAACAGCAGGTGCAGGAGTTGGCGCGTAGTGAGGCACAGCAGGCTTTTGATTTGGCTGGTTTGTTGTGGCGGGTGCGGTTGGTAAAATTGGGGGAGGGGAATCAGGTTTTGTTGTTGACTTTACATCATATTATTGCTGATGCTTGGTCTGTGGGGTTGTTGGTTCGGGATGTTTTTCACGCAGAGGCGCAGAGACGCAGAGAGGAGGACAGGATTCAGTATGTGGATTTTGCTTTTTGGCAGAGGGAGTGGTTGAAAGGGAGGGTTTGGGAGGAACATTTGGAATATTGGCGGGGACGGTTGGAATCTGCGCCGGTGATGTTGGAATTGCCTACTGATTACCCGCGTCCGGCTGTACAGTCTTTTCGGGGGGCTGTGTATGGGTTTGGGTTGTCGGCGGAGTTGACTCAGGGGTTGAGGGGGTTGAGTCGCCGTTATCACAGCACTTTGTTTATGACTTTGTTGGCTGTTTGGAATGTGCTGTTGTATCGTTACAGTGGTGCTGATGATATTGTGGTTGGTAGTCCTGTAGCTAATCGTAATCATGTAGAAACGGAAGAATTGATTGGTTGTTTTGCCAACACTCTGGCTTTACGCACTGATTTGAGTGGAAATCCTAGTTTTGCTGGTTTATTGTCACAGGTTCGGGCGACGGCTTTGGGTGCGTATGCCCATCAGGATTTGCCTTTTGAACAATTGGTAGATATACTACAACCAGTGCGATCGCTCAGTCATTCGCCGATTTTTCAAGTAATGTTGGTGTTGCAGAATTTACCGTTGCAAGATTTGGATATGGGGGGCATAGAATGGCAAGTAATTGAAACTGATAGTGGTACAGCTAAGTTTGACCTGACTTGGTTTGTGAGCGAAACTGCCCATGGTTTAAGTTGTAAGTTGGAATATAATACTGATTTATTCGCAGCCACAACAATTGAGCGTTTGGCTGGACATCTAGAAACGTTATTAGCAGCAGTAGTTATCAATCCCCAGCAACATATTAATGATTTGCCGTTATTGACTACTTTTGAACAGCAACAACTCCTACAATGGAACGCCACCCAGCGTCAATATCCTCAGCAGTGTTTACATGAGTTATTTGAGGCACAGGTGAGACAAACCCCGGAAAGTATAGCGGTGATTTGGGGTGAAGAACAGCTAACATACCAAGAATTAAATACCAAAGCCAATCAATTAGCTTACTATCTGCAAAGTTTAGGTGTACAGCCAGAAACGCCTGTGGGAATTTGCGTTGACCGTTCCCTAGATATGATCATCGGTTTATTGGCTATTCTCAAAGCTGGTGGTGCTTACGTTCCCCTTGACCCCACCTATCCCCAAGCCAGATTAGCATTTATTATTGAAGATGCCCAAATGCAGGTTTTACTTACCCAGCAAAAACAATTAACCAAACTCCCCCAACTCCAAATCCCCATAATTTCCCTAGATTCCCCACTCAACACTCAACAGTCAACAGTCAACAGTCAACCATCAACATCCAACCTAGCCTACATCATCTACACCTCCGGTACTACAGGCATTCCCAAAGGAGTCGCCATTACCCACCAAAGTCCAGTTACACTAATGTATTGGGCGCGAGAAATTTACTCACCAGCAGAATTAACAGGTGTTTTAGCTTCCACTTCCATTTGTTTTGATCTTTCAGTCTTTGAAATCTTCGTTCCCCTGAGTTGGGGAGGTTGTGTCATCCTGGCTGATAATGCCCTACAATTACCGGAATTACCAGCCGCAGCACAAGTAACGTTAATCAATACGGTTCCATCAGCCGCCAGAGAATTACTACGTTTAAATGGCATTCCCGCAGCAGTGCAGACGGTAAATTTAGCCGGTGAACCTTTACCAAAATCCCTGGTAGACGCACTTTATCAACAATCTACAATTGAACGATTATATAATCTTTACGGGCCTTCGGAAGATACCACCTATTCTACCTTTGCCCTGATTCCCCGCAATAGTCAACAAGCCCCGACAATCGGCAAACCCATTGCCAACACTCAAGTTTATATCCTAGACCAAAACCTCCAACCCGTTCCCGTTGGTGTACCTGGGGAAATTTACCTCAGTGGTGCAGGGTTAGCCAGAGGTTACTGGAAGCGTCCAGAGTTGACGGAAGAGAGATTTATTAATTGGGGAATGGGGAATAGTCAACTTTATAAAACAGGCGATCGCGCTCGTTATCTCTCAGATGGTAATATAGAATATCTGGGACGTTTAGATCATCAAGTCAAACTACGCGGTTTTCGCATTGAATTAGGAGAAATCGAAGCGGTACTTAACCAACATCCACAGGTAACACAGGCTTTAGCAATAGTTCGTAACGACACCCCAGAACATAGTCGCTTAGTGGCGTATATTGTTCCTAAATCTCACATTGAAACAGCAGAATTAAGGCAATTTTTAGCAGACAAACTCCCTGCGTATATGCTACCAACGGCATTCGTTATCCTGGAAACTTTACCTTTAACAGCTAATGGTAAAATAGACCGTCATGCTTTGCCCATACCTGATATCTCCCCTGTAAATACCACCGCAACTGCACCCAGAACAGCCATAGAACAAAAATTAGTTAATATTTGGAGTCAGGTTTTAGGGATAGAATTTCTCGGTATTCACGATAACTTTTTTAGCTTGGGTGGTGATTCCATTCTCGCAATTCAAGTAGTAGCCAAAGCCAATCAGCAAGGACTGGGATTGCGTCCCCGGCAGATGTTCCAATATCAAACAGTGGCAGAACTAGCAGCCATTGTGGACACCCAAATAACATTATCTAGTGACCAAGCACCAGTCACAGGAGAAATTCCTTTAACTCCCATTCAGCACTGGTTTTTTGAGCAAAATCTAGTAGATGCACATCATTGGAATCAAGCCATACTTTTAGAAGTACAACAATCTCTCAACCCTGATTATCTACGGCAAGCATTAGATCAACTAATAGCACACCATGATAGTTTGCGTTCATACTTCCAACAAACCCCCGACGGTTGGCGACAATTTGCAGCAACAAATCCAGTCCCCCTCCTCGCTTGCGGGGAGGGGTTAGGGGTGGGGTTTTATTATATTGATATGTCTTTGGAGATTCTCACCCCTGAAAAAGTATCAGATACTATTGCCAATATTGCCAATGATTTACAAACAAGTTTCAACCTAGAAACACCGCCATTGCTGCGTGTAGCCTACATTAACCTTGGTGAAACCCAAAATCATCGCCTACTAATCATCTTCCACCACTTAATTATTGATGGTATATCTTGGCGAATTTTTCTCGAAGATTTGCAACTAGCATACCAACAACTTAGTCAAAAACAGGAAATCCAACTCCCAACCAAAACCACATCCTATCAACAGTGGGCAAATAAACTTCAAGATTACACCTGGAGTAGGGATTTACAACCAGCATTTAACTACTGGACATCTCCCCTTTGGCAGCAAATACCACCTTTACCCGTAGATTATGCCCAAGGTGCTAACACAATGGCAGATGTAGATACCTACTCTACATTTCTCAGTGTGGCAGACACCCAAGCCCTACTGCAACAAGTTCCTAATGCTTACCGCACCCAAATCAATGATGTTTTTTTGACAGCATTGGTACTAACCTTCCAAACCTGGACAGGTGAAAATCGGCTGTTAGTGGAACTTGAAGGACATGGCCGAGAAGATTTGTTTCCAAGTGTAAATTTATCTAGAACAATGGGTTGGTTTACAAGCCTATTTCTGGTATTATTAAATATAAATCCGTCTGCCGATCTAGAGATTTCCCTCAAAGCCATCAAAGAGCAACTGCGGCAAATACCAGACCGTGGAATTAGCTATGGATTGTTGCGTTATTTAGCATCTCCAACAATTCAAGCCACACTCAAAGCGATACCATCACCACAAGTCAGATTTAACTATTTAGGACAATCTGACCAAATTTTTTCGGAAAAATCCCTATTTACCCCAGCCCGTGAATCTATCGGAAACAGCCGTAGTCCCAAAGGAAATCGGAACACCCTCATTGAAATTAACAGCATCATCACAGGAGGAAAACTGCGATGTGATTGGACGTACAGCCAAAAACTGCATCAACTCCAAACCATCACCACCTTAGCAGACAACTATCAAAAAATACTAATATCCCTAATTCAACATTGTGTCACCCCTGACATTAGCGGGTTTACCCCGTCTGACTTCCCGCAAATGGATTTCACCCAAGACGAATTAGATAAATTGTTAGCAGAGTTATAAAAAGCAAAGTCCTCTTACTCTCTGCGCCTCTGCGCCTCTGCGTGAGCCTAATTAATACTTATATCACAAAACCAAAAATCATACAATCTATGGATAAACGCCAAAATATAGAAAATATCTACCCCTTATCTCCCATGCAGCAGGGAATGTTGTTTCATACCTTGTTGACACCACAAGCAGGTGTGTATGTACCACAAATTTGTTTGTATTTAGAAGGAAAACTAGATATCAATACCTTACAAACTGCTTGGGTTCAAGTTGTGAAAAACCATGCAGCCTTACGCACAGCCTTCTATTGGGAACAGCGAGATAAACCCTTTCAAGTTGTATTTCGCCAAGTGGAAATTCCTTGGAAATTGTTAGATTGGCAGACAATATCAGATGCAAAACAGAAAGTAGAATTAGAGAAGTTTTTAGAGAGCGATCGCATTTTTATTTTCGATCTAAAACAACCGCCCTTAATGCGTTTTAGTCTCATTCAATTATCAAAAATTAAGTATATTCTTGTCTGGACACAACACCATTTAATTCTTGATGGTTGGTCAGCAGCATTAGTAATTAGAGAAGTATTTCAGAACTATTATAATTCCCCATTTTACTATCCTAATTCCCGTCCTTATGGTGACTATATCGCCTGGTTACAACAACAAGACAAAATCGCTGCTAAAACATTCTGGCAACAGCAACTCCAAGGATTCATCACACCCACATTAATAGACCAATTCTCCAGAAAAGAAAATAAAAAATTCACACCCCAAGAACAAACTCGCAATCTCACACCCAGTCAAACCACTTTTTTACAACAGTGGGCAAAACAGCAACAATTAACCTTGAATACTGTTTTACAGGGTGCATTTGCTTTATTATTAAGTCGTTATTGCAATACCACAGATGTAGTATTTGGTGCAACCTCATCAGGACGACCGGCAAACTTAGCTGGTGTAGAATCAATGGTGGGGTTATTTATCAACACCTTGCCGGTGCGGGTGCAGGTGTCACCGACAGATAATTTAGTTGAGTGGCTGCAAAAATTACAAGCACAACAAGCAGAAGCTTTAGACTATGAATATACATCCCTTTTGGAAATTCAAGAATGGAGTGAACTTGCACCAGGAACTTCATTATTTGATAGTATTTTAGTCTTTGAAAATTATCCAATTGATACATCTGTAATTTCAGAAAATCAAGATTTACATATTACTGATATTCAATCTTTAGAATGGACAAGTTTTCCCTTAACGATGTTGGTTTCTATCGCGAATCAATTGTCATTGAAGGTGAAATACGACAGCAACAGATTTACAGATTATGCCATTACTCAATTATTAGAGCATTTTTGTAATTTGTTATTAGGAATAAGTCAACCAGAACAAACTTTAGAAAGCATACCCTTTTTAACTCAGCAAGAGTATGAAACCATCCACAAATGGAATCAAACAGAAGCATATTACCCCATAGAATGTATTCATCAGCAATTTGAAACCCAGGTGGAACGAACACCAGATAATATTGCTGTGGTGTTTGGAGAAAAACAACTTACTTATCAAGAATTAAATCAACGTGCTAATCAATTAGCCCATTATTTACAAACCTGGGGAGTGCAACCAGAAACACCTGTGGGGATTTATATTGAACGTTCCTTAGAAATGGTGATTGGGATATTAGGTATCCTTAAAGCTGGGGGTATTTATGTTCCCCTTGATCCCGCTTATCCTGCTTCTAGATTAACATATATTATTGATGAAACCCAAGTCCCTGTAGTGTTAACTCAGGAGAAGTTGTTAGCAAAATTGCTAGGGTTTACCTCTCCCCAAGCCTCAAATAGCAAAGGTTTAAGTAAAACTTTGTGCTTATGTTTGGATACAGATTGGCACGAAATAATCGAGCAAGATCAAGATAATCCTACCACATCTGTTAATGTTGATAATGCAATTTATATCATCTATACTTCTGGTTCTACTGGCACACCAAAGGGGGTAATTAATACTCATCGCGGTATTAGTAATCGGTTATATTGGATGCAGCAAGAGTATGATTTAAAAATAGGAGAAACCGTTTTACAAAAAACACCTTTTAGTTTTGATGTTTCGGTGTGGGAATTTTTCTGGACATTACTTAACGGTGGTTGTTTGGTGATGGCTAAACCGGGAAGACATCAAGATCCAAGTTATTTATTAGAAGTAATTGAACAACAGCAAATCACGACATTACACTTTGTCCCAGCAATGTTGGGAGTATTTTTAGAAGAACCAAATTTAAGTGAACGTTGTCGCAGTGTAAAGCGGGTAATTTGTAGTGGTGAAGCTTTATCAATAGAAATTCAAAATCGTTTTTTTCAGCATTTGAAGTATGCAGAATTACATAATTTATATGGACCCACAGAAGCCGCAATTGACGTAACATATTGGCAATGTCAACCTAACAATGATTTACATACAGTTCCTATCGGTCGTCCTATTGCTAATACACAAATTTACCTTTTAAATGATTATTTACAACCAGTTCCTTTAGGTGTTCCTGGTGAAATTTACATCGGTGGTGTAGGGGTTGCTAGGGGTTATTGGAAACGTCCAGATTTAACTGCGGAAAAATTTATTCAGAAGGCAGAAGGCAGAAGGCAGGAGGCAGAAGGACAGAGGGGAAATACTAACTCTACTCCCAAATTCCAACTCAGCACTTTATATAAAACAGGCGACCTTGCCCGCTATTTGCCTGATGGTAGTTTGGAATATTTGGGACGGTTGGATAATCAAGTTAAAATTCGGGGGTTGAGGATTGAATTAGGTGAAATTGAAGCGGTACTAAATCAACATTCTGATGTGCAGCAAGCGGTGGTGATTTTGGATTCAAAACATCCTGAAAATAAACGTTTAGTTGGTTATGTAGTCAGGAAAAACAAGAGCGAAGAATCAGAAAATTTCACCAATGAATTACAGAAATTTCTGATATCTCAATTACCAGATTATATGCTGCCGTCTGTGTTTGTGGTGTTGTCAGAATTGCCTTTGTTACCCAACGGAAAAATCAATCGTCAAGCTTTACCTGAAACTATACGCGATGCTAATCAATTATATCTTGCACCGCGCAATTCTACAGAAACGATTGTTGCCAACATTTTAACGGACGTTTTGCGACTAGAACGCATGGGAGTAGATGAAAACTTCTTTGAATTGGGGGGAAATTCCCTTTCAGCAATTCGAGTGACATCAAGAATCAGAGAAGCTTTTCAATTAGATTTACCCCTACATAGTGTATTTGAAAAACCCACAATTGCTGGACTTGCAGAATTGATTGAAATTTTGCAACAAAGTATCCAACAAATGGCAAGTACCCCATCTAATAAATTAGGTCGTAAGGAGATTTCGCTATGAAGACAATAGAAAAGTTTTTGGCACATCTTTACAATCTAGATGTGAAATTGTGGGTAGAAGATACTAATTTGCGGTGTAGTATTCCTGACGATGTGCTGACAGATGAACTTAGTGTAGAATTGCGATCGCGTAAATCGGAAATCATCAATTTTTTACGTCAAGCTAAGTTATCTACAAATTATACACAAGCAATTACCCCAGCAGAACGTAACAGCCATCTTCCTCTTTCATTTGCTCAACAAAGATTGTGGTTTTTAGAACAATTACAACCCGATAGTTATACTTATAATTTACCTACAGCAGTCCGATTGAAGGGGATTTTGGATATAGTTGTGTTAGAGCGATCGCTAAATACCATTATCCAACGTCATGAGCTACTACGCACAAACTTCAAAACTGTAGATGGTAATCCAGTTGTACATATTCAGCCGAGTGTAACGCTTCCCATTGCTGCAATTGATTTACAAAATTTCAATCTTATTGAACAAGATGAAGAAGTCCACAACTTGGCTTTAAAAGAAGCACAGACACCCTTTAATTTAGCCACGGATGTATTATTGCGGGTGAAAATTATCCAACTAGCTGAAGATGAAAACGTAGTGTTATTTACCATGCACCACATCGTTGCTGATGGGTGGTCAATGGAAATATTAATTAAGGAATTGAAAATTCTTTATACTGCCTTTATTGCTAATCAACCATCCCCTTTACCAGAGTTAGAAATTCAGTATGTTGATTTTGCAATTTGGCAAAGAAAATGGTTACAAGGAGAAGTTTTAGAAACCCAACTAGATTATTGGCGACAACAATTAGGTGGTATCCTGCCAGTATTACAATTACCCGCCGACTATCCCCGTGGAAGAGTGCAAACATTTCGGGGTGCAATTGAGTCTTTTTCCCTTTCTTCAAAGTTAAGTCAAGACATCATTAAACTGGCAAAAAATGCAGGTGTCACCCCCTTTGTTACCCTTCTAACAGCTTATAAAATTCTCCTACACCGCTATACTGGACAAACAGATATAATTGTTGGGACTCCCGTAGCTAATCGTCATCGTCGGGAAATAGAAGGTTTAATTGGCTTTTTTGTCAACACATTAGTATTGCGGACAAGTTTAGCAGATAATCCCAGTTTTCAGGATTTATTGCAACAGTTAAAAAATACAACTTGGCAAGCTTACGATCATCAAGATATACCTTTTGAAAAATTAGTAGAAGTTCTACAACCAGAAAGAGATTTAAGTTTTAATCCGTTATTTCAGGTGAAATTTCGGTTAGAAAATGCCCCTACAGAAAAATTAGAATTACCGGGATTAACTCTCACACCTCTAAATCGCACAGAAGCCAGTGCTAAACTAGATTTAAGTTTGGATATGTATGAGACATCAAAGGGTTTTGTTGGTGCATTTGAGTATAACCGAGATTTGTTTGCACCAGAGACAATTAACCGCATGATAGGACATTTTCAGACGCTATTAACGGCGATTGTTGAGAATCCAGAAAAACAGATTTCCGAATTACCATTACTGACAGAAAGTGAAAAGCAAACTATTCTTATTGATTGGAATCAAACTGAGGTAGAATTTCTCAGCCATTTAACCTTTCAGGACTTATTTACAGCGCAGGTAGAAAAGACACCGGATGCAGTAGCGGTAATATTTGAAAATCAGTCCCTTACTTATACAGAACTCAATCAAAAAAGTAATCAAATTGCCCATTATTTGCAAAAAAAAGGAGTCAAACCAGAAGTAATTGTGGGATTATGTGTAGATCGTTCCCCTTTAATGATTATCGCTTTATTAGGTATCCTCAAAGCTGGTGGTGCGTATCTTCCTCTTGACCCTAATTATCCCCCAGAACGGTTGGGATATATGTTGGCTGATTCTCAAGTTCCGATTTTACTGACACAAGCAAATCTGAAACTTCCTACTTCTCAAAATTATGAAATAATCAATTTAGATGCGGACTGGGAAAAAATTTCTCAATGCAGTATAGAAACCCCAGAAAGTGAAGTTACACCAGAAAATTTAGCTTATTTAATCTACACTTCTGGTTCTACTGGTAAACCAAAAGGAGTGTTAATTCCCCACATCGGTTTAACAAATCTCACCCAACATAAAATCCAAGTTTGTGATGTTCATCCTGGTGATTGTGTACTGCAATTTTTCTCTATTAGCTTTGATGCTTCCATTCCCGAAATCATCATGGCTTTGGGGAATGGTGCTAAACTTTGTCTAGCCAAATCAGAATCTTTACTACCAGGAGAAACCTTACTAAAACTATTACAAGAAAACGCAGTTACTCATATTACTATCACCCCCTCAGCCCTATCTCTACTTCCTTCAGCAGACTTACCACATTTGCGAATGATACTCGTAGGAGGAGAAGCACCATCTCCTGAATTAATTACCAAATGGTCAAAAGGAAGACGTTTTATTAACGCTTATGGACCTACAGAAGTTACAGTTAACGCCAGCATGGTACTTTGTGGTAATGTTCATCCTTTGCTTCCTACAATTCGTCCCAGCGCCAACAAACAACTATATATATTAGATCATTATTTACAACCAGTTCCCATTGGTGTAATTGGTGAACTTCATATTGGTGGAATAGGTTTAGCAAGAGGTTATTTAAATCGTCCAGATTTAACAGCAGAAAGATTTATATCAAACCCGTTTTCTCACTTTAATAATCAATCCAGTCCCCCTCCTCGCTTGCGGGGAGGGGCTAGGGGTGGGGTTTTAGACGTAAGCAAAGAATCTCGTTTATATAAAACCGGTGACTTAGCTTATTACTTACCAGATGGTCGAATTAGACTGTTAGGAAGAATTGATAATCAAGTCAAAATTCGTGGTTTTCGCATTGAACTCCAAGAAGTGGAAACAGTATTATGTCAACATCCTGCGGTGCGTGCTGGAGTTGTAATTGTCCGCGAAGATCAACCAGGAGAAAAACGTTTAGTTGCTTATATTGTTGCTAATAAAATTATCCCTTCTTCTCCCACTTCTTCCGAAATGCGTCGCTTTATGCGAGAGAAATTACCAGAGTATTTAGTACCTGCTACGTTTGTAGTGCTAACAGATTTACCTCTAACACCTAACGGGAAAGTAGATATTCATTCTCTTCCTGCACCAGAACAAGTTTTATCAACTACTGAATTTATTGCCCCTCGTACAGAAATTGAAACGCAATTAGCTGATATTTACGCCCAAATACTCAAATTAGAAAAAGTGAGTATTGACGATGATTTTTTTGAATTAGGAGGACATTCTTTAATTGCAACTCAATTAATTGCCCAAGCTTTACAAGTGTTTCAAATTGAATTAACTGTGATGGATTTGTTTGATGCACCCACAGTAGCGGGTTTAGCAGAACGAATTTTACAACGACAACTCACCGCACAAATTCCAATAATATCTGATACCACCAATCATGAACGAGAGGAATTTGAAATTTAGGACTATCTGAATATGAAATGCAAAAATCAACCCTTCTCAACTCTTACTCTCTGCGACTCTGCGCCTCTGCGTGATCAAAATTCATATTTCCACTCAGCAAACCAACCGCTATATCTCAAACCCAATGTCATTGTAGAACCACTTTTCAATCAATGGTATGCCTGGTCATACCTAATTTCTCCCGCCACAGCCGCCATGTATATTGCTAATTCCCATATACCAATTATGCAATCTTTTTTGGCTGCACCACAAGTACATCAAGATACTTTAAAAAATCCGGCGATGATTGGCGGACCTTTTATCAATCATGATTTTAATCGAGTTAAGGATATTCAGATATTACTAGAAACAACCCAAAAACAACAAGCACAATTATTAGAACTAGCGCAAGCAATTGAAGACTTAGAAAAACTCTTGGCTAAACATAGTCATGGTTATTCATTAGAACCTTTATATGCTCAAATTCCAGCAGCATTAAAAGGATATGTAGAACTTGTACAGGACAGTAATAGTTATCCGTCAATTCGCTTTATTGAAGGGCTATTATATCGCAGTTCATATTACAATCCCAGCAATCAATCAGTGAATTTATATTTAGGTGATGGAGATAAAAGGGCTTTTGTTTTGAGTACACCACGCTTACCAGATAATCAGAGTATACATCTAAAAATGCCCTTTAGCGATCGCACTCTTGACCAACTTTTCCAAATGCGTCACACTCCCCACCCCTACAATGACATTCGAGACAGTCTGAAAATTCAACCCCACCAAGAAACCCTATTTGCAGACTTTTTCACCACCACACCCCCCAACCAAGAACCAGATTACACCGGGGAAGCTGTCCGAGTTCGCTATTTTGGTCATGCGTGCGTTTTAATTCAAACCGAATCTATTAGTATTCTCTGTGATCCAATTATTAGTTATCCTCATAATTCTGGAGATAATCGCTACACTTATGAACATCTCCCTGCGGTGATTGATTACGTTCTCCTCACCCATAATCATCAAGATCATGTAATGTTAGAAACGCTGTTGCAGTTACGTCACAAAATTAAAACTGTGGTCGTTCCTAAAAGCAATAAAGGCATATTAATTGACCCTTCATTGAAATTGATGTTGCAACAAATTGGCTTTGAAAATGTCCGGGAAATTGACGAATTAGAAATAATTAATATTACAGATGGTTATATAACTGGATTACCATTTTTAGGAGAACATGGAGACTTAAATATTGCGGCAAAAGCTGCCTATTTAATTAATCTCAAAGGACGTTCAATTTTATGTGCAGCCGATTCTAATAATATTGAACCTCAACTGTACAACCACCTACAGCAAATCTTTGGAGATATAGATATCCTGTTTATTGGAATGGAATGCCAAGGTGCGCCTTATACATGGGCTTACGGAGCATTATTACCTAATCAAGTATCGAGAAAAATCGCCCAGACAAGAAGATTAGATGGTTCTGATAGTAGCAGAGCGATCGCACTTGTGCAACAACTCCACCCCCAGCAAGTTTACGTCTACGCAATGGGACAAGAACCGTGGTTAACCTTTATCACCTCAATTATTTATACTGCTGAATCGAAAGCAATAATTGAATCTAACCAACTAATCGCATATTGTCATAGTCAAGAAATTCACAGCAAACGCTTATTTGGTTGTGAAGAAATCTTCTTAACACCTAACCCTAAAACCTCATCAATTTTAGGAAGCATTTCCCCTCAATTACAACCGATAAATCCAACAGAAAATACCATCCAAACTTTCCTCTCCGAATTGCAGCGTTTAGATATTCGGATTTGGCTAGAAGATACCGACAGCATACCCAAACTAAGATGTAACACTCCCAAAGGAATTTTAACCCCTAACTTAAAAGCACAATTACAAGAACGCAAAAACGGAATTATCGAATTTCTACAAAATGCCGAAAAAACAAAAGTAGAAATAAATTGGGAACAAGAAACCACCCTAGATCCTACCATTATTCCTCCACCCCCATCTTCCTTACCTCCCTTAGCTTCCTCATTATTATTAACAGGTGCAACAGGATTTGTAGGCGCATTTCTATTGCGAGAACTACTAAACAAAACTACAGCCTTAATTTATTGTTTAATCAGAGCCGAAAATATTGAAACAGCAAAACAGAGAATAATTACAACCTTAAAAAAATATCAAATTTGGGATAACTCATACTCAGAAAGAATTATTCCCATAGTCGGAGATCTAGCCAAACCAAAATTAGGACTATCTGCACTAGAATTTGCAAACCTAGCCAAACAGATAGACATAATTTATCACAATGGAGCGAGAGTAAATCACACAGAACCTTATAACCGATTAAAACCAGCTAATGTGTTAGGAACACAAGAAATTTTCAGACTAGCAAGCCACAGCAAATTAAAATCAGTACATTTAATTTCCTCAATCAGTATTTTTGCAAGTAATAGTAATAGTAACCCACAGGTAACAGAAGATGCCAACTTAGATAATTATCCCCTACCTATTGGTGGTTATACCCAAAGTAAATGGGCAGCAGAAAAATTAGCCATAGCAGCTATAAACAGAGGAATACCAGTTAAAATATACCGCTTAGGAGCAGTTTCAGGAGATAGTAAAACAGGAGCATTTAATCAAGACGATTTCCTCTACAAACTGCTTTTAGGCTACATCCAATTAGGCAGCGTACCAGATACAGCCATGCCCTTAGAAATCTTACCAGTAGATTACGTCTGTAATGCCATTATCGAACTATCAAAAATAGCCCCCAACAATCAAATCTTCCATATCATCCAACCCAAACCAGTCTCCTCAGAGATTGTTTTTGAACAACTAAAAAAAATCGGCTTTGAAATTGAAAAAACCTCCTATCAACAATGGAGAAACAAAATCTTAGAAATAGCCCAAAACTCCCCAGAACATATCTTATATCCCCTACTTCCCCTACTACCTAGACAGAGAACCAGCGATGAATCACAACCCAATAATAAATTGCAAATTGACAACAAAAAAACCCAAAATATCCTCAATCAACTCATCACCCCACCAACCATCAACGAAAACCTAATACAAACCTACCTCTCCCACCTAATCCAACAAAACTCCTCTCTGCGCCTCTGCGTGAAAAAATCATGAATACAGAATACGACACCTGGGCTTGGCTATATAACCAAACAATGGGACCAGAATATTGCCAAAAGCAACTAAAACCCCTAGAAAAACTCCTCCTACCCCGACTAAATCAAAATGCACAAATCCTAGACTTATGCTGTGGAACAGGACAAATAGTACAAATATTAATTAATCAGGGATATCAAATAACAGGCATAGATAACTCCACAGAAATGTTAAATTATGCCCGTCAAAATGCCCCCACCGGCAAATTTATCCTAGCAGACGCGCGTCACTTTGAACTCACCCCATCCTTCGACGCTGCATTTTCCACAAGCGCAGCCCTCAACCACATCATGACAATTTCCGAACTTCAACAAGTCTTTGAAAAAGTATATTCAGCCCTCAAAAATAACGGCTGGTTTCTCTTTGACATCAACCATCATCAACAAATGCAACGCTGGTGGAGAGGTAAAATCGTCGAAGGAGAAATCGAAAATAAATACGCTTGGACACTAACACCAACCTACAACCCAGATGAACGTAAGGGCTACTTCCAAATCACCATGTTTCAACAAAAAACCAAACCATCATCCGCACCAATACTAAAAACAATTTGGCATTTATTTTCCCCAATATTAAACCACAGACTTTTATACAAACTCAGAATAAAACTCTTAACTGCATTTCAAAACCAAGAAAGAAACTGGCAAAAAATGGATGAAAAATATTATATCAGAGGACATATCCCCGAAGAAATAAAAACCGCATTACAACAAACCGGCTTCACCGACATTCACATCCTCACCCTAGAAGGAAACCCCACAATAGATGATAGACACTCAGCCTACTTCCTATGTCGTAAACCAGTAAACATCTAACCTTTCCACCTTTGCATCTTCGCGCCTTTGCGTGAGAAAAAAATTATGACAACTACTCAAAAAACCCCCCTAAAAAACTTCATCCAAAACTACAACCAACGCACCCAAACCTCCAAAAACCTAGCCCAACAAAATCGTCCAATATTAGCAGATAAAACCTCAATAGGCTTCAACTTTGCACCAGAAATCAAAGAACTCTGCTACCCCATTGTTATAGAAAAATCCAAAGGTTCTCGACTATGGGATATTGATGGAAACGAATACATAGACATCCTCATGGGACTAGGAATCAACCTATTTGGACATAACCCCCCATTCATTCAAACAGCCATTATCGAACAACTACAACAGGGAATGCACATTGGTGTCCAAAATACAATAGCTGGCGAAGTAGCCCAACTCATCAGCGAATTAACAGGTGCAGAACGAGTCACCTTCAGCAACACAGGTACAGAAGCAGTCATGACAGCCGTGCGTATCGCCCGCGCCGCCACAAAACGCCCAAAAATAGCGATTTTCACCAACTCCTATCACGGACACTTTGACTCTGCACTTGTACGGGCAACAATGACAGAATATGCTAAAAAAGCAGCCCGTCGCGTCATTGCGGCCAAATCTGGTAATTTACTCGGTAGACTAGCCCAAGCCGTTTTCTCAGCCAACCTCAACCCCAAAGCCGTACCCGCAGCCCCAGGAATACCCAAGAGTGCGGCTGCAGACGTGCTGATTTTAGAATACGGTAACGAACATTCCTTAAACCTGATTCGCAAACATCACCGAGAACTCGCCGCCGTCTTAGTCGAACCTGTACAAAGCCGTTTTCCCGAACTCCAACCCCGCGAATTTCTGCAACAACTACGACAAATCACCCAAGAACTAGGAATAGCCCTGATTTTCGATGAAATGGTGACAGGTTTTCGCATTCACCCCGGAGGAGCGCAAGCCCATTTCGGTGTAAAAGCTGACATTGCTACCTATAGCAAAATAGTTGGTGGTGGGTTGCCAATTTCCGTAATTGCTGGCAAAGCTAGTTACATGAACTACATAGACGGTGGACAATGGCAATTTGGTGATGATTCCGCGCCCCAAGTTCCCACAACCTTTTTTGCTGGGACATTTTGTAAACATCCTCTCGCCCTCGCCGCCGCCCGCGCCACCTTACAACACCTGAAGACAGAAGGTATTGCATTACACGAAGAGTTAAATCAACGGACTACCCAACTCGTCAGTGATTTAAACGCTCAGATGAGACAACAGGGCATACCAATTAAGTTTACTAGCTTTGGTTCATTTTTTGCTATCGCAGCCTCCCAAAGCGCAATTCAACCAATGGCGATGAATTTACTCTCCTATCATCTCATAAAAAAAGGAATACATCTGCGCCAAGGAGATAAAGGCGGATTTCTTTCCACAGCGCACACCGACGAAGATATTAATCTGATCAAAAAAGCTTTTCTCGACAGTATTAACGAATTACAAAAAGAGGAATTGATGAATAATTAAAAAAATAAATTCTTCTCTCTGTGTCCTCTGTGCCTCTGTGGTTCGTAAAAAAGTATTTTGATCTTCAAAAGCAGAAACATACTGCAAAACGTAAAAAACTCATGGTACTAGAACTCTTAACTCCTTGGGAATTACCTGTCAAACAGGAATTGAGCAAAACAAACCATCTTAAACTCAAAAAACTGCTGACAGAACTATTAATAGCATTAGCCGAAATTGATCCTCAACAAGGTATCAATATCATTGAAGATGCGATTGGTGAATTAGAAATATATGATGTATTTCCTTTAGAAACAAGCTCTACACAAACAACGTTAAAATACTGGGAGATAGAAGACTTTGATACTTACTTCCATCTACAGCACGTCCAAACCAATGAACCAGAAATATGTCTAGTCAAAGGCTTGCTATCAGCTTGTAAAAACTTCTTGTGTCTAAATCAAAGCAATTTAAATTTAGATATCAACCAAATCAATTTACAAAGGCAAGGATTCAAAAATTATGTCTATCTCTTAGGACGAGTATTTCAACTTAATTTAGAATCATGTTAAAAATTGCAGCCCAGGAAATTTGGCAAGGCTTTCACTGGTCATTTTTTATTAACATTCAAGGATTAATTATTTGTTTGCGTCGCTTTGAGTTAGAATTAAAAGACGGCAACTTACAACAAGCGCGAACAGAGTTAGAAACAGCTACACAATTAATGTTAGCTTCTGGTGCAGCAATGCAATTAGCTGGTAGCATGAGTCCTGAATTATATGAAGCAGAAATTCGTCCTTCGATGATGCCTCCTCATGTTAAATCTCATGATTTTAGTGGGTTAATGTCTTGGGAACATTCAGTTCTTATCAAAGTTTGGAAGCAGTTAAGACCCCATTTTGCTAATTTACCAATAGAATTAAAAGATCAACATCAAGGGTTTGTTGATGCTTATCTTTATCTTGCTTCTTCTCATCGAGCAGTTTGTCAAAAATTTGGTGGGGAGGAAGCTGGTAGTTTGCGATTTGAGCGTAGTTGTGCTGTTGATATTTTAGATGCTTTTGCTCGTAGTCGCTGTCAGTTTATTAATCCTGAAAGTTTGGAGGAATGTCTCACGCAGAGACGCAGTGAACCAGCGCTGTAGAAGGGTTTCCCTCCGCAGGCGACTGGTGAACCCGAAGGGAGGCGCAGAGTGAGATTTATAAGTTTGTTTATTTTAAGGGTAAGGAAATTATGAATTATTCTGTTGATGATATTACCAATTATCCAGCATCCCAACGTATTTTGGCGGCACTTAAAGAGGCTCGAATTAAGTTGGAAGCGGTTGAGTTAGAGAAGTCTGAGCAAGTTGCTATTGTTGGTATGGCTGGACGTTTTCCTGGCGCTGGAAATGTTGATGAGTTTTGGCATAATTTGAAGAATGGTATTAGTTCAATTGAGTTTTTAAGTGATGAGGAGTTATTGGAAAATGGGGTAAAGTTAGAAGATTTAAAAAAACCGAATTATGTCCGGGCTTATGCAAGTTTATCGGGAATTGATGAATTTGATGCTGCGTTTTTTGGTTATTCTCCTAGAGAAGCGGAAATTCTTGATCCTCAGCATCGGTTGTTTTTAGAATGTGCTTGGGAAGCTTTAGAAAATGCCGGCTATGATTCGGAGCAGTATTCGGGTAATATTGCTGTCTATGGTGGGGCTGCACTTAATAGTTATTTGGTGAATTTATCTAGTAATTCTCATTATCGAGATTCTGCTGATACTGTGCAAGTCGTCATCAGCAATGTTATGGGTTTAATGCCTACTCGCGTATCCTATAAATTGAATTTGACAGGAGCGAGTTGTGGTATTCAAACTGGTTGTTCTACTTCTTTAGTAAGTGTACATATTGCCTGTCAAAGTTTATTAAATAAAGAATGCGATATGGCATTAGCTGGTGGTGTTTCTATCGGTTCTGGTGAAAAAACTGGTTATCTTTATCAAGAAGATGGTGTACTTTCACCAGATGGTTATTGTCGGGCTTTTGATGTTAACGCTAAAGGTACAGTATTCGGTAATGGTGTGGGAATTGTTGTTTTGAAAAGACTGCGCGATGCTATTCAAGAAGGCGACCATATTTATGCTATTATTAAAGGGACTGCAATTAATAATGATGGTTCACAAAAGGTAGGTTTGACTGCACCGAGTGTCACAGGACAATCAAAAGCTATAACTACTGCTTTAGCAAAAGCAAAAATAAATCCAGAGACGATTCAATATATTGAAACTCACGGAACTGGAACAGCTTTAGGTGATCCTATTGAAATTGCGGCTTTGACTAAGGCATTTTCACCACATACTAATCAAAAACAATTCTGTGCTATTGGTTCAGTGAAAACTAATATTGGTCATTTAGATGCGGCTGCGGGTATTAGTGGTTTAATTAAAACTGCCCTAGCTATTAAACATAAACAAATTCCCCCAAGTTTAAATTTTACTACAGCAAATCCTCAAATTGATTTTGCTAACAGTCCATTTTTTGTTAATACTCAGTTGACACCTTGGATAAATCATCAACACCCTAGAAGGGCTGGAGTTAGTTCCTTTGGTATGGGTGGAACTAATGCTCATGTAATATTAGAAGAAGCACCAACCCCATTATCTCAAAATACTTCTCGTCCTTGGCATTTACTGACATTATCAGCAAAAACCCCATCTGCTTTAGAAACAGCAACCAAAAATCTCGCTGAATACTTCCAAAATTCCCCAGATGTAAATATTGCAGATGTGGCTTATACTCTACAAATTGGTAGAAGAGGATTTAGCCATCGTCGCTGCTTAGTTTGTCAAACCCCAGCGCAAGCAATTGAAATACTCTCAGGAATTGATGCTTCCCAATTGTTGAGTTATTCCCCAGAAAACAGCGAACTCAGTCTAGTATTTATGTTTCCTGGACAGGGTAGCCAATATGTGAATATGGGACAAGAACTCTACAACACCGAACCAGTTTTTCGTAAAGAAATTGACCATTGCAGCGAAATATTACAATCACATTTAGGCTTAGATTTACGTTCCATCCTATTTAAACAGGACAACGAAAATTTACCCAGTCCCCCAATCCCCAATTACGAATTACGAATTACGAATTACGAATTACTAACCCAAACCACTTACGCCCAACCTGCTCTATTTGTTGTAGAATATGCCTTGGCTAAACTCTGGTTATCTTATGGTATTCAGCCACAGGCAATGATTGGTCATAGTATAGGGGAATATGTGGCTGCAACTTTGGCGGGTGTTTTCACTTTGGCTGATGCTTTGGCAATAGTGGCGCAGCGTGCAGAACTCATGCAACAATGTCCATCGGGAGTGATGCTTTCGGTTTCCCTCGCGCCTGAAAAATTGCAACAATTTTTGACAGATGATTTAGTTATTGCTGTCCATAATGCACCCCAGTTATGTGTCGTGTCGGGAACAGAAGCCGCAATTACTTTATTAGAAGAAGTTCTAATACATCAAAATATTGCTCATCGGCGGTTACACACTTCCCATGCTTTCCATTCACCTTTGATGGTAGATGCGATCGCTCCCTTAACGCAAATATTACAAAAAATTACCCTCCAGCCGCCACAAATTCCCTTTATTTCCAACGTTACGGGAACTTGGATCACTCCAGAACAAGCCACGAACCCCAATTACTGGGCTACCCATTTACGTCAACCAGTGCTGTTTGCTGAAGGAATTACCCAACTCCAACAAACACCCAATCAGATTTTTGTAGAGGTTGGTTTTGGTCAAACTTTAAGTACCATTATCAGACAGTTTCCCGACGCACCCCTAACTCTATCATCTGGAAAACATCCCCAAGACAGTCAATCTGATGTAGCTTTGATTTGCAAAACCTTGGGACAACTTTGGCTGCGGGGTGTGACTATCAACTGGTTAGAATTTTACACCCAACAGCAACGCCGAAGATTACCCCTCCCAACTTACCCCTTTGAACGTCAACGCTATTGGGTAGAACGGGATACCTTACCAAAAACTACTTCTAATCCTTCTAAAACGCTCCAGAAGCAGGAAGAAATCTCAAATTGGTTTTATTTACCCTCTTGGAGACAAAAACCTCTATTGCGTTCTCCTGCACCCCTAAATAAACAACGATATTTGGTATTTTGTCATGCTGGAAATGTGGGGGAAACATTAGTACACCATCTTCAGCAAAGTGGACAGGAAGTAGTCACTGTCAAACCGGGAACAGGATTTATTAAAGAAGTTGATAATTATAGAATTGCACCTGAAAATCCCGAAGATTACAAAACACTTTGGTTGCAATTACAAACAGATGACAAGTTACCTGATGTAATTATCCATTCCTGGACTCTCCAAGAGTCTACAGATTTTCAACAACAGCAAAATCTGGGTTTTTATAGTTTACTTTGGCTAACTCAGGCTTTATCTTCCTCAACCCTATCAATTTATGTATTGACTCAACAAGTACAAAATGTTTTAGGGAATGAAACTATCAATCTTAATAATGCTACGATTTTGGGTTTAATGAAAGTAATTCCCCAAGAATACCCAAATTTGACTTGTCAACATATTGATGTGGCAATTTCTCACATTAACTTCCAGCAAATAGTTAGGGAAATCATCACCAATCCCTTAGAAAAAGCCGTTGCTTATCGGGGGAAAACTCGCTGGATACAAGAATTTCAACCAATTTCTCTCCCCGAACCAACCCAACTACCTCTAATTACAGGAGGTGTGTATGTAATTGCTGGGGATTTGGTGGAAGGTTTAGGGTTAATTTATGCCAAGTTCCTCTCAACCACAGTCAATGCAAAATTAGTGTTTCTGGGACGCGCAGATTTACCACAACCAACAGAATGGGATAATTGGCTGGCTACCCACGGTCGTCAAGACGCTGTAAGTTATTGTATACAACAACTGCAAGGTTTACAAGCTCAAGGATGTGAATTTTTATTTACCACTGTTGACTTAGCAGACATGAAACAAGTTGAGGAGGCGATCGCTCATTCTTTAACCCAATTTGGTACAATCAACGGTGTGATTCATGCAGGTGCCATGGGCGATCGCGCTAGTTGTCTTATTCGTAATCTTACCATACCACAGTGTGAAAAACAATTCCATACCAAAATTCACGGTCTATTGGCATTAGAAACAGCACTCCAAAATCAACACCTAGACTTCTTTCTATTACAATCATCCCTCTCGGCTGTCGTCGGTGGTATCGGCTTTGCGGCTTACGCTGGGGCGAACTGCTTTATGGATGCTATATCTCATCAACGCAATCAAAACAGTCACACTCCTTGGATTAGTATTAACTGGGATGCCGTCAGTTTAGCAGAAATTACCACTCCCACAGGTGCAGCCTTGGTAGATTTGTCCATGACTCCCCCAGAAGTTTGGCAAGTCACACAACGTATTTTAGCCCAACCTATCGCCCCACAAATCACCGTTTCCCCCGTAGATTTAGCATCTCGTCAACAATCCCAGTTACCAGAACAATCCACAGCTAATTATGTCCGTCCTCAAATTACAGCTACTTACATTCCTCCTAGCAATGAAATTGAAGTCAGAGTTACCCAAGTAATGGAAAATTTATTGGGAATTTCACCTATAGGGATTCATGATAACTTCTTTGAATTGGGTGGACATTCCCTATTAGCCATTCAAGCAGTTTCCCAACTTAGGGAAGAATTTCAAGTGGAATTACCCATGAGACAATTCTTATTTGAATCACCTACCATTGCCGGAATAGCCAAAATTATCATCGAAAATCAATCATCTGTTACTGATGATACAGCAGGGTTGGCAGCATTAATAGACCAAATTGAAAAAATGACCCCCACCCAAGTACAGCAATTGCTAGACCCAGATTTTTCATAGGAGAAAAAAAATAAAACAATCCCCTCTAAACTTGACTAACTTGCTCTAAACTACGATTGAGCCAATCTTCATACCAATCATAAAAACTTAATGGCTCTCCATCATCATCATCTGACATGAAATCATCCGGTTCTAGGTCATGGAAATAATGACAGAAATTTTTAGAAGCAGGATATATCCCACTATCATTAGTCCGGTCATCTATCCAAATTTTCCCCTTTTGCTCGCCAGTAATTACCAACAACGCATAAATCCCACAACCATAATTAGCAATAACAAAAGCACCTTGAATAAACTTATCATCTAAATAAGCATCTTTAGGTAAATCTAAATTATTCCATGCTTGGGTTAGAGAAAAAGTCTGAGAAATTATATCATATTTTTTTTGAGATGGTGTAGCAACCATTTCATTTTTGCAAATTGGTTCTAAAATTTTGTATAGTCCGTATCCAGGTCCAGCACCACCATTACCAACTTCTAATAAAAAGCAGCGATATTCATTAGGTAAGGTGATCTGATATTGAGTTTCAAAGGCTTGAATATCTACATCCTTTAAACAGGAGTTAAGTTGATACTCATGGGACTCTGAACCAAAAACTTCAAAAGTAGCATCTAAAATTGCTAATTGCTTTAACTTCTGTTTTAATTGTAAAAGTTTATTCATTATTTGCTCCAAAATTACCGCTACCCAGACTATTAATCAATAAAAACCACTTTTTTGTCTATCCTTTGGCTAATGCCAGATATAGTATTAAGATAAAATAAATTAAGCTTTGCTTGTAATGACTCAGGCTAAAATTTCCAATTACACAAATTCTAACAATCCTTTTCTGAACCTCAACTACGAAAGTGCGTTGGAATCTCTAGGAAGTGACTACTTTGACGAAGTTGCAGCCGAAGAGTTTCCCCAACATATTTTGCGTTGGCGTAATGACGCACTGCTACCCCGTTTAGGACTAGATCCTCAAGTTGTTAAAAACGAAGATTTTATCACAGCTTTTGGTAAATTTGAGGGTCGCAAACCTTTTTTGGCTCTGCGTTATCACGGTTATCAATTTGGTGAATATAACTCACAGTTGGGTGATGGTAGGGGTTTTCTCTATGGACAGGTACGCGCCACTGATGGCGAATTATACGATTTTGGGACGAAAGGTTCTGGTAGAACCCCTTATTCCCGTGGTGGTGACGGTATGCTCACACTCAAAGGCGGCGTGCGAGAAGTGCTTGCAGCAGAAGCATTACAGCGTTTAGGTGTGAGAACTTCCCGGTGTTTGAGTATGGTGGAAACAGGTTTGTCTCTTTGGCGGGGTGATGAACCTTCGCCTACACGCTCATCTGTGATGATCAGGATGAGTAGATCTCACATCCGCTTTGGCACCTTTGAACGATTACATTATTTACAGCGTCCTGATTTAACTAAAAAGTTGTTAGATCACGTAATTGAACAATATTATCCACACTTACGTGGTGAAAAAGATAGATATCCTCTATTTTACGGAGAATTAGTCAAGAGAGTAGCAGAATTGGTAGCGCAGTGGATGGCGGCTGGTTTTTGTCATGCAGTCCTGAATACTGATAATATGTCAATTACGGGTGAAAGCTTTGATTATGGGCCTTATGCTTTTATTCCAAGTTACGATCCTTATTTTACTGCTGCATACTTCGATTATTATAGACGGTATTGTTACGGACAGCAACCAAGCATTTGTCATTTGAATTTACAAATGCTGCAAGAACCGTTAAAGGCAGTAATTGATTCTACTGATATGGAAGTTGGATTAAGCCGATTTGGGGAGTATTATCAAGCTGAATATCGGGATTTAATGTTGAAAAAGTTGGGATTTGAAGATTCTGGATTTGCGGAAGCTGATGAACTTTTGGAGTTAGCGATCGCCTTCCTCCATGATAGTCAAATTGGTTATCATCAATTCTTTGCAGAAATGGCTCGCACGTTTTCGATCAAATGGCGAGATGATCCGGCTTTGGTGATGAATACTTCAGATATTGTCCCGGCTTTAGGTGGATCTGCAATTTTTGATAATTGGTGTTTACTCTATCACAAAATCCTCAATAATTTTGATCCTGATCAAATTGGTCAAATTGCCGCAACTTTGGCTAAATATAATCCTGAAACAGCGTTATTAAGACCTGTGATTGAGTCGGTTTGGGAATCCATAGCTCAAGCAGATAATTGGCAACCTTTTAATGATTTAGTACAAAAATTGCAAGCAGGGGGGGATGATATTTCCCAAAAATAAATTTCGATCTAGAAATCCTTACCCGTGCAACGGTATCTATGGGATGTCTTCAAAATTAATACCTAATTTTCTCAGGTATGCTGCGAGTTTTTCCTTTTGTTGATGTTCTTGATCTGCCCGTTGTCGTTCTTGGAGAGCGATCGCCTCTGCTTGTTCTTTAGCCACACGTTCCTGAAGAGCGATCGCCTCAGCTTGTTCTTTAGCCACACGTTCCAGATCAGCCCGTTCATTACCAGTCAACAACATCTCACCATCGGCACTCCACCAACGTAACCAGGGTACTTCCGTATCTTGTTGGATGCCTAACTCTACCCCCATTGGCGGAATTGGATAATGCCCCCTCTCATTTGCTGGCAATTTTTCGTACTTCCCATCTACCAAATGATAAACTTCAACTGAGGCTTTTTTAACTTCATAAATTGCATAAAAAGGAATACGAATTGCTTGTTCATATACCCAGAATTTTCCTGCTTTCTTTGGTTCTCCAGTTTTTTCATCAATATCATGTAATGATGTTGTATCTCTTTCTTCTGAACCATCACCAGAAACAAATTCTATGGCAATTAATGGGGCGACAATTTCTTTCCACATTACATAAGAACGGCGATATTCTCCAGATAGCAGGGGTTCTACATTGGGTACATAAAACCAATCTGGTGCTTCTGCTCCTTTTGTTGGTGGTTCTGTAATTCGCCAATAAATGCCGCTATCTTGTCCAATACAATAACGTCCGTCGGGATGTATTTTTTGTAAAACTGGTTCTATAGAAGTTGTCAGAATTATACTTTGGGGTAGCTCCTGAAAATTTTTCACAAAAGTCCCATCTGAATCTGGTAGTTGTGTATGGTCGGGGAGTGTGATTTGATCGTATTCAGATGTAGTTGGTGGTGCAATGATTGGTTTTGTTAATACCATAGCAACTTCATCACCTTAATTTTTCCCTAGTCTAA